>CAZZDN010000009.1:0-27213 GCA_964652655.1 uncultured Methylotenera sp. | reverse complement strand
CTTTTAGATTTGGCGCGCCCGGCGGGATTCGAACCCACTACCCTCGGCTTCGGAAACCGATACTCTATCCAAATGAGCTACGGGCGCACAAGAAGCGTTGCATTATAGCAAACTGATATAGCCTTTGTTGTTTTATGCGCTGGCTTTTTATAAACGTGTAGTTTTTGTATCAGTGTTTTTTACCTTAGGGGAAAGTGTAGGTATAATATGATTTTTATCGATTATTTTCGGGAACAAACGTAATGAGCAATGTAGATAATGAAGCTAACGGCTACTCTCTAGGGCAAATTTTGCTCGCAGTTTTTGCTGGTGTCGTTGGTATTGTTGCATTTGTGGTGATAGTCGCCAAAATTTTTGGTGTGACAGATCCAGTTGAGGTGAACGAGCCTGTTGCTGTAGCGGCTAAACTTGAAGAAAATATCAAGCCAGTTGCAGTAGTTGAACTTGCTGAAGAGGTTGCAGCTGGTGCACCGGGTAAGTCTGGCGCAGAGGTAGTGAAGGCAGTCTGTTCAATGTGCCACGCTGCTGGTTTAATGAATGCGCCAAAAATTGGCGATAATGCTCAATGGGCACCACGTATTGCTCAAGGTTATGAAACATTGGTTAAGCACGCAATCGAAGGTATTCGTTCAATGCCTGCGCGTGGCGGTAACCCAGCTTTAACAGACGATGAAGTAGCGAGTGCAGTTGCCGAGATGGCAAATGCTTCAGGTGCTAAATTTACAGCGCCTGCGCCAAAAGCAGTAGAAGCGGCACCTGCTACTGAGCCAGCTAAGGCTGCCGAGCCTGTCGCAGCGGCGGCGCCAGTAGCGGCTGGTAAAAGCGGTGAAGAGGTTTACAAAGCTGTTTGCTTGATGTGTCATGGTGCTGGTTTGATGAATGCACCAAAATTTGGTGACAAAGCACAGTGGGCACCACGTATCGCACAAGGTTACGATACATTAGTGAGCCATGCCGTTAATGGTATCCGCACAATGCCGGCTAAGGGTGGTAATCCTGCATTGTCAGATGCAGAGGTTGCAGCAGCAGTTAAACACATGGCAAATGCTGCGGGTGCTGGTTTCTAATTGAAATATCGCGCTTAAATTGAAATACTAAAAAGCCACTTATTTTATAAGTGGCTTTTTTATTGGCAATAAATTTAATTATTAAGGTGGTGTTGAGTCGTGGCTACTTATGCAATAGGGGATATTCAAGGTTGTTATCATGCATTTCAGGCGCTGTTGGCACGCATCGAGTTTAATCAAGACAAAGACCAACTTTGGCTTGTGGGCGATTTGATAAATCGCGGTAGTGGCACATTAGAGGTCTTGCGCTGGTGTTATGCGCATCGAGAAAATTTACGTGTTGTGCTAGGCAATCATGATTTACATGCATTAGTAGTTGCGGAAGGTATTGTTGCGGCACATAGGGGGGATACGCTTGATGCTTTGATGGTTGCAGAGGATCGTGATACTTTGCTGACATGGTTGAGGCATCAGCCTTTAATCTACAAGGATGCTGATTACTTGATGGTACATGCTGGCTTACTGCCACAATGGACGGTTGAGCAGTCGATGCTTTATGCGGCAGAGGTGGAGGATGCGTTACGCAGTAAAGACTATCTACATTTTTTAAAGCACATGTATGGTAATTTACCTAATCACTGGGATGCTGAACTAAGTGGTTTAGATCGTTTACGCGTCATTACAAATGCAGCTACGCGGTTGCGGATATGTACGCCAGAAGGTGAAATGGAGTTTAAGTTTAAGGGCGAGTTGAAAGATATTCCTGATGGCTATGTGCCTTGGTTTGATGTCCCAGCAAGAGCAACTAAAGATATTCAAGTCATATTTGGGCATTGGTCTGCATTGGGTTTGCAGCAGAGGGAGAACGTATTTGCGTTAGATACTGGCTGTTTGTGGGGCGGTAAGTTAACAGCGATGAACTTGAGCACGAAGGCGATTGTGCAGGTCGATGCGCATCCTCTGGATCGACCCGTCTCAATTAAGAAGTTATAGGTTCAGTTGTTTGCGGATTAAACCTTCAATATGTAGTGTGAGTGTTCTTCTATCCATCGTTTCATATTCTGTTGGTAAGATTGGGGGTAAGAAGTGCAGCACAATCACCGGTGCGCGCTGCATTAGCATGTTACGCATGGATTCAACCAATGTGGTTTCACCTGCGTAAGCTATTGCTGTGTTAATGCTTCCATCTGGGTTAGGGTAGGAAATTGAAACTGGCCAAATAGAAGATTTTGCAAGAATGGCCGCTTGTATCAAGCTGCTTTTGAATGGCTTAATCTCAGTGCCATCTGTGGTTGTACCTTCTGGGAAAAAACATAAATTATCACCACTTTCTAAACTTTTGTACGCAATATCAATAGTACGTTTGGCATCCTGACGTTTACTGCGGTCAATAAAAAGCGTATTTGCCTTGCTGACCAAATAGCCAAAAATAGGCCAGCTTTTAATCTCAGATTTCGCAATAAATCGTAATGGAATCACATGATTGAGCGCATGAATGTCGCACCATGAAATGTGGTTGGCTACTAATATCGCGTTCTTTATTGAGTTGTTGGGCGGGCTGCCCTCGATAACTACATTGACATTAAATGCAGTCAGTAATTTGGAGCACCACCATTTTATTAAAACAGCCTTTGTTGCATTGTTTGCAAATGGAAATAAAGTTGCTGCGATGAATAAGCCTAAAAGTGTGTGTAACAACACACGTATTACCCTGTAGTAGCGGGTAATCGTGCTAGTTGGCTTGTTGTTTGAGGCTATCGTTTGCAAAGTAAATGGGCTAGTCAATAAGTTGACTTTCATTTTACCTCAGTTGTATTTAGTTGCATCGGTGAATCCATTTGATAGGGGAGGCTGGATTTGTTTAGGTTCACCTATGTAAAAGAATTATTGGTGAGATTATTTCAAGAAGTGCGCTGCATACCTCGGGTTAATTCTTGATATAGGCAACATCACTAGCATGTCGGCAGTGTTAAAGTAAGGGTCCCATGCAGGCTCTCCGCATATATAAGCACCTAATCTTAAGTAGCCTTTGATAAGTGGTGGGCATGCGACTTGAAGATTATTGTGTAGGGCTTGTATTGGTAATGGATTGCGAGCAAATACCCGGTATTCTAGGGGTGCAAGGTATTCATCACGTAATTTGTTGTATAGGCTAGCTGCACTGTGTCCGCCATCTGACATACTCACGCTGCCACAACCTATCATGTATTCGTAGTTGTGAATCTGCATGTATTTTGCAAGCCCAGCCCAAAGCATAGTGATAGTGCCGCCATTCCGATAGTTTTGATGAACGCAAGCTCTGCCAACCTCAACGGTACGGTCAAAAAGGTGGGATAGTCGGCTTAGGTCAAATTCCCCAGCAGAATAATATCCACCTGCTTCATTCGCTTTGGATGGGCTTAAAATTCTGTATGTACCAATCACTTGATTGGTCCCGCTGTCTCTAACGATTAAATGGTCGCAAAACTGGTCAAAACCATCAATATCTAAGCCACCAGTGCCAGATAATTGTGCTCCCATTTCTTCTGCAAACACTTTGTAACGTAGGCGCTGTGCCTCTTCAATTTCTGCTTGTGTATGGGCTAAGTTGACATATAGACGTCTTTGCGTTGCCGGTTCTTGGCTACGTACGTTAATGCTGTCAATTAAAGTTAAATCTTTGCGTATTATCAAGGTGCTCTCCATGAAATTTATCTTTTAAGATTGAGAGCACTTTAAGGCTTGAATATGAAGAATTAATGACGGATAAGTGACGCTTTGTTGACATTCTTTAGTATGACCAATACTGAAGCTAAAAACGTATTTTCACGATTTAACGGATGCGTCAGATTTTTCTGTGGAAGTTTGGATTGTACTTTAGGCAGGATTTTGGTGTGCAGTAAAAGCATGCTACTCACTGTATGTGAATAGCATGCATAGGTTTATTTAGCATTAGTGCTAGTGTGACACACGGGTAGTGCCACCACTTTCAATCAGACGAACTCTTTCACCAGCGGCAAATGCTTCATCAGCCTCTTGCACAACTGCTAGCAGACCACCACCATCAAGTTTTACGGTGATTTCTAAAGCATCTTTTCTGGTCGCGAGTTCTTCTGCGGCAGAGCCAGCAATCCCACCAACTACCGCACCAATAATTGCGCCAATTGTACTGCCTTTGCCACTACCGATCGAGCTGCCTGCCACGCCGCCAATAGCGCCACCTGCAACGGTACCGATAGGTGATTTAGTCCCTTCTAGTTTTACTTGGCGGACACTTTCTACCGTACCGGTGCGTATGGTTTGTGTTTTTCTAGCTTCATCTCTGCTGTATACAGACCCCGAGTTCGAGCTCGCGCATGCAGATAAAAAGACGCTAAGTAATCCGATGACAATCAGTCTGCTGGTATGCATTATTTTTTCCTTATATCAAATTTAGGGATGTTCATTTAATCAGGCTTTGATGCCTTCAGAGATTGCGACTTCATTCAGTAATGCACGTGTATAAATCACCTCAATGTCTTCACGTGTTGGTGTATGGTTTTGTCCGCCACGACTAGCAATTTTGATTGCACCCATGGTAGAAGCAAGTCTGCCACATGTTGGCCAATCCCAACCTTTAGAGATGCCATATAGCAAGCCCGCACGATACGCATCACCACAACCTGTTGGGTCAACAACTTCAGTAGCTTCAACGCACGGTATATCAAAGCGTTGACCATCTGCATAAATTTGTGATCCTTTTCCGCCTAATGTCACAATCAATGCTTTTACTTTAAGCGCGATTTCCTCAAGTGATAGACCAGTCTTATCTTGAATAATTTGCGACTCATAATCATTCACCGCAAGATAGTCAGCCATTTCGATAAAGTGCAACAGCTCTTCGCCATTGAACATCGGCAAACCCTGTCCTGGGTCAAACAAGAAAGGAATGCCCGCTTCATGGCATTCACGCGCATGTTGGAACATGCCGTCGCGACCATCTGGGGCAATCACAGCCAAAGTAACATCTTTTGCATCTTTCACGCTATTTTGGTGTGATTCTGTCATCGCCCCCGGGTGGAATGCGGTGATCTGATTATCATCGGTATCTGTTGTAATAAATGCCTGCGCGGTAAAGCTGTTAGGGATAGTTTTAATATGCTTTGTGCTGATGTTGTTTTTATTCAGCCACTGCGTGTAGGTGGCAAAATCCTCACCAGCAGTTGCCATAATCAGCGGGTTGCCTTCTAATAGCTGCAAGTTGTAAGCAATATTGCCAGCTGTGCCACCAAATTCTCGGCGCATTTCTGGTACATAAAATGCCACACTTAACGCGTGAATTTTTTCTGGCAAAATATGATTTTTGAATTTATCTTGAAACACCATAATAGTGTCAAAAGCAAGTGAGCCGCAGATGAGTGTATGCATGAAATTAATTACAGAATGAAATAAATAGACATTATCTTAGGTATTTGCCACGCTAAGCAAGTGGTATGGTAATAAGTCGCATGGTAGGTGGGTATCGCCCATCAATTGGCCAATTGAATTATTGAGTGATCACTGATGCGATGATTAAACATATAAATCTCTGCTTTGAGACTTTATGCTTTATTGAGACTTTAATGCTTTAGTGCACCATCAATCAGAATTTTTGCAGCTGTTTTTGCATATTTAATCGCACCTGAGCCGCGTTTCATTTGCTCTGCTTGCACAGCACCTTCAAATATTAGAGAAAGTTGCAGAGCTAAGCCTTCTGCGTCTTGAATATTAGCTTCTGCCGCTAAATGACGAATATATTGTTTAAATTGCTGAGATTGCTGCGAAGACAGTTGATGCACTGGATTATCTTCTATAGGAAACTCAGCCGAAGCTTTAAGAAAGCCTACCCCATGAAAGTCAGGTGAGGTGACCCATTCTTCAATATAGTCAAACAGCTTCTGTAGTTTTTCTGTAGGCTGGTTGGTATTAGTACTCAACTTTTCATTGAGCCAGTTTTGAAAGTCCTGATGGCCTCGCTTTAATACCTCAAGAATCAATACTTCTTTGCTACCAAAATATTTGTATAAGGTCATTTTTGTGGTGCCTGCGACAGCCACGATGGTATCAACCCCAGTTGAGTTGATGCCCTGCGTTTGGAATAAATTGCTTGCAGTAGTGAGTATTTTTTCACGTAAGCTAGTCATGTAAACATTATACTAATCTGTATACGATGATTGCAACTATTATTTTTAGCTTTAGAAACAACTATTTGGACGCAGCCATTAGCATTGGTGTGAAGTTACACTTAATTTTTTCTAGGTATTGGTTGGCGATCGCTAGATCTTCAAGGTTGGAAGGCAGTTTGCCACCGACTACATTTTCTAAGTAAATAGCTTTGTGCTTGTCTGGCATGAGTAGTGCCTCTGGAAATTGACAAGTGCCTTGACGCATTAACTCGTATTTAGCATACATTTGTGTAGCATCATGGGCGTTTAATTGCGGTTTTTCTTTTGCTGATAACACGGCATCTTGGTCAATAGCGACGGCGACATTCTTGTTTGATGTCGAACGCTCATTTAATAATGGTGCCCAAATAACTGATGCAGCGATGGCTAGTACTAATGTGGCTGCAATGCCATAACTGACTGGTTGCACGAAGCGTGTCTTATTTTGTTTGACTGTGGTTGGCTGAGTTTGCGCTTGAATCAGTGCATGCGCTGCTTTTTTTGCATGTGCCAGACTGTTACTGGCAGGGTTTGTGATGCTGTGTTCTGCTGCATTGCGGGCAATCAGTACGATATGCTCAGCAAGTAGTGCTGGGCTGTCAGCCCCCAGTGCTTTTGCTTGTTCTGTGCAGTAGCTGAGTAGTAAGCTGTAATTTGAATCGCCTAAATGTGCATGCCTAGTCACGGTAGGTGCCTTCAGCCAGTCATTTAAAATTTCAAATAAGCTTAATAAGCGTCCTTCTGGTGTATTGCTAGACTTAGCCAGCATATAAATAAGCCAAGAGGAGCTTAGTAAGCCTGAATCTGATAAATCTGAATCGCTATGGTGCATACAGATTACATCCTGTTAGAAAGGTTTAACAACAACGAGAATGACCACTGCTGTCAATAAGATGACAGGTAGCTCATTAAACCAACGGTACCAGATGTGGCTGCGCTGGTTCTTGTCTTGGCTGAAATCCTTGACAATTTTTCCACAATAAAAATGATACCAGATAAGCATTGTCACTAGTGTTAGCTTTGCGTGCATCCAAGCCCCTGAAATGCCATAGCCTATCCACAGCCATAGCCCAAAACCAAGCGCCAGTAATGCAAGTGGCAACATGAAGCGATAAAGTTTTCTTTCCATTAGCTTAAGTTGATCTGCGGTTGGCTGATGAGGTGTTTCTGCACTTAGCACCATTGCATGATTAACAAACAATCTTGGCAAGTAAAACAAACCAGCAAACCAACTAGTAATGAAAATGATGTGAAGTGCTTTAATCCAAAGCATTTATATACTCAATTCTTTGTTCAATAGTTCTTTTAATTCTGGAAAGTTTAACTCTCCCATCGTTCTTTGCAATAAATCACCTTGTTTGTTATAGATAAATGCAGTGGGGGTTAATCTTACTTTGCCAAATAGCTCAGTCATTTCAGCACTTTGATCATATGTAACTGGAAAAGGCAGGTTCTGAGATTTACTATAATTTTTTATTTGTGAAATATCGTCATGCGGCATGGCGACCGCAATAATTTCAAGCCCTTGCGACTGATATTGGTGATAGGTTTTGATTAAATCAGGCATTTCTTTAATACAGCCTGGGCAGTCTGTCGCCCAAAAGTTAACGATCACTACTTTGTCTTTCAGTGATGCCATGGAGATTTGTTTGCCATCAATGGTGTTGAAGGTAACGTCAGGTGCTTGAGGTTTTTTTGTCAGCTGCCAGCCAAGTAGCGCAAGTAAAGCAATGATGACGAGCGGTAGTAATGATTTTTTTAATAATAAATTCATATTCACAGTCTAACTTTAAATTAGGATTATTTCAGTAGTGTTTTAACTTAAATTGTAAGTGAATTTTTTAAAGTAATTGTTATCTTAACGGTGTGAGTGTGACAAATAACCATATCGAAGTCGCGCTTATTTGCGAGCATACACCATGTTATAATGAACCTTTAATAGCAAAGCTATTTGTCAAAAAATTACAATGAACGCACCTCTATTAAGCACTATGTTAAACGCAGAGCCTCAGGCTCCAACGCGCTTGCGCGAAATCCCTTACAACTACACTTCATTCTCTGACCGTGAAATCGTGATTCGGTTTCTCGGTGAAGAAATTTGGAACATTTTAAATGAATTGCGTAGCGAGCGTAAAACTGGACGTTCCGCACGCATGCTATTTGAAGTGTTAGGCGATTTGTGGGTGGTATCACGTAACCCATATCTGCAAGATGACTTATTAGAAAATCCTAAGCGTTGCAAAGCGCTAGTAGATGCCTTGAAGCACCGCATTGCCGCGATTGACGAGCGTAGCGCTGGTAACGTTAAAGTGGTGAAACTGGTTGTCGCAGCGCGTCAGGCCGTGACTAAATTCGAGAATGAATTTAAACAAACGGCTAATCTGCGTAAAAAAGCAATGGCTAAACTGTCTAAAATTACGCGTAAAGATAACGTGAAATTTGATGGTTTATCACGCGTCTCTCACGTGACTGACGCCACTGACTGGCGCGTTGAGTATCCGTTCCTGGTATTAACGCCAGACACCGAGAGTGAAATTGCCGCCTTGGTGCGCGCATGTATTGAGTTAGGGCTTACTATCATTCCGCGTGGTGGTGGTACTGGATATACTGGTGGTGCGGTGCCGCTAACACCTTTGTCAGCTGTGATTAATACAGAAAAGTTAGACCAACATACAGGCGTGCAAATGCGCACCTTGCCTGGAGTTGCACGCCAAGTGGCCACCATTGAGTGTGGTGCTGGTGTGGTGACTAGGCGTGCGATGGAGGCTGCGTCTGATGCTGGCTTAGAGTTTGCGTGTGACCCAACTAGTGCTGATGCTTCTTGTATTGGCGGTAACGTAGCGATGAATGCAGGCGGTAAAAAAGCTGTGTTATGGGGTACTGCGTTAGATAACCTTGCTTCATGGCGTATGGTAACGCCAGATGGCGAGTGGATGGAAATTGAGCGCTTAGATCACAACTTAGGCAAGATTCATGACATCGAGATGGCTCGATTTAAAATCAGCCGTTACAGCGATGACATGAAAACCTTGCTGTCTGAGCCTGAGATTTTGGAGATTCCAGGCCCTAGCTTCCGTAAGGTTGGCTTAGGTAAAGATGTTACTGATAAGTTTTTATCTGGGTTGCCTGGCATTCAAAAAGAGGGCTGTGATGGATTAATTACTAGCGCTACTTTTATTCTGCACCGCATGCCTAAATACGTGCGTACTTTGGCTTTGGAATTCTTTGGTAACGTATCACAAGCCGTACCTGCGATTGTTGAAATTAAAGATTATTTAGACGCAACTGCGAAGCAAACCCCAGCGGTCATTATGGCTGGTTTGGAACACATGGATGAGCGCTACATCAAAGCGGTTGGCTATGCGACCAAAGCCGCCCGTCAACAGCGCCCGAAAATGGTATTGATTGCCGATATCGCGTCTGATGATGAAAATGCAGTGGGTGAAGTCGCATCCAGCATGGTGCGTTTATGTAACGCGCGTAACGGTGAAGGTTTTATTGCTGTTTCTAGTGAGGCTCGTAAGAAGTTCTGGTTAGACCGTGCAAGAACTGCCGCCATTGCTAAACATACAAATGCTTTTAAAATCAACGAAGACGTAGTTATTCCATTGCCGCGTTTGGGTGATTACTCTGACGGTATTGAGCGTATTAATATTGATTTATCAATTAAAAATAAGCTTAAACTGATTGATGCATTAAAAGTCTTTATGCAAGGTGATTTACCTTTGCAGCCAGATGAAGATGGCGGAACTGATTTAAGCATGGTGAAAACCAAGCAAACTATGGCATTGGCGTTGTTAGAAGAATTGCGCGCGCGCTGGAGTTTTATTTTAGAACATCTAGATTCACCGGTTTCGGTCTTGGGCGAGTCTGGTCAAGCATACTCACATTATGAAAATGTGTTTAGAGCTGTTCAGTCTTATGACTTGCGGGTTTCATGGAGACGTGAGTTGAAACGCCCCATGGCAGATATCTTTGCTGGTCGCGAGTATCAGAAGATTCTTGAGCGTTGCGATGAGATACATAAACAGGTGCTGAAAAGCCGCGTGTTTATTGCGTTGCATATGCATGCTGGCGACGGTAACGTTCACACGAATATTCCAGTCAACTCTGACGATTACGGCATGATGCAAGATGCACATGCTGCGGTTGCTAAAGTGATGGCGCTAGCACGTAGTCTAGATGGCGTAATTTCAGGTGAGCATGGTATCGGCATCACCAAAATGGAGTTTTTGGATCAGTCTACGATTGATACCTTTGCCAACTACAAAAATAAAGTAGACCCTAACGGTCACTTTAATAAAGGTAAGTTAATGGCTGGTTCTGGGCTGGAAAACGCCTACACGCCAAGCTTTGGCTTGCTGGAGCAAGAGTCTATCATTATGGAGCAGTCTGCTATTGGTGAAATTGCAGACGACATCAGTGACTGCTTGCGTTGTGGTAAATGTAAGCCGGTATGTTCTACTCATGTGCCTCGTGCAAACTTGCTATATAGTCCGCGCAACAAGATTTTAGGCACGTCATTACTGATTGAAGCTTTCTTGTATGAAGAGCAAACGCGTCGTGGTATTTCAATCAAGCATTTTGATGAATTTAACGATGTTGCTGATCATTGTACGGTTTGCCATCGTTGCGAAAAACCCTGCCCAGTAGATATCGACTTTGGTGATGTCTCTGTCAAAATGCGTAACTTCTTACGTGAACAGGGTAAAAAGCAATTTAATCCAGGCACGGCGTTGGGTATGGCATTCTTAAATGCCAAAGACCCAGCCACTATTAAATTATTACGTACCTTAATGATTAACTGGGGCTATAAAGCGCAGAACTTTGCGCATGGCCTGGCTAAGCGTTTTGGATTGCTACGGGATAAAAAGCAGCCACCAGCAACCGTAGGTAAGGCAGAAATCAAGGCGCAGGTGATTCATTTCATTAATCGCCCAATGCCGAAGAAAATGCAATCTAAAACCTCACGTGCGATGCTTGGCTTGGAAGATGATCATATGATTCCGGTGATTCGTAACCCACAAAAGGTGACGGATGATTCAGAAGCAGTGTTTTACTTCCCAGGTTGTGGTTCTGAGCGTTTGTTCTCTAACGTGGGCTTGGCAACACAGGCGATGCTGTATGAAGTTGGCGCAATTACCGTGTTGCCGCCAGGTTACCTATGTTGTGGTTACCCGCAAACGGCCTCAGGCAATCATGATAAAGGTCAGGAAATCACGGCAGATAACCGTGTATTGTTCCATCGTGTAGCTAACACATTGAATTATTTGGACATTAAAACTGTTATCGTGTCTTGCGGTACTTGTATGGACCAACTGCAAAAATATGAGTTTGAGAAGATTTTCCCTGGATGCCGCTTGTTGGATATTCATGAATACCTGATGGAGAAAGATATGCGCTTGCAGGGGGTCACGGGTACACGCTATATGTACCATGATCCTTGTCATACACCGATGAAGACCTACAAGCCACTTGAGGTGACCAATACATTAATGGGGCAAGATGTGGCCCTTAATGATAGATGCTGTGGCGAGAGTGGTACGTTTGCGGTAGCGCGTCCAGATATTTCTACGCAAGTGAAAATGCGTAAACAGGAGGAACTGGAAAAAGGCATGCAGCAAATGGGCTTAACAGTAGGTGCGCCAGAAGAGCAAGTTAAAATTCTCACTTCGTGCCCAAGTTGTTTACAAGGTCTCTCACGTTATGGTGAAGATACTGGTATTGAAGCTGATTATATTGTTGTGGAAATGGCGAAACATATTCTTGGAGAGAATTGGATGCAAGAGTATGTGCACAAAGCTAACAACGGCGGTATTGAAAAAGTATTGCTATAAGGATTTAGCTTGATGATATGTGCGAACGCCCCATGTACAGAAATGCATGGGGCGTTTTTCTTTGAGTGACATAATTGCAATGAAGTTGTCGATGAGGTTTCCGCCTATCATCCTACACTTGCTTATATAAGTGCGTTTTAAATAGCGGTTGATGTGAAGCTAAAATTAAAACATCAGGTCTAGAATGGCAGGAAAAGGGCTGTCGCAAGGTTTTGCACGACGCGTGAAATCATGCGTTGAGATTTCTCAGCGAGTGCAATGGCGTAAAGTTCAGTGCGACCAATCATCTTGCCAAACTCACGCTCAAAAGATAAATTCTTTTCATGATCATTTATTTCATTGGTGAGTAAATAAAGCGTGCCGTTTGCATCTCGCGCATTTGATAGTTTCCATACCGCAATTTCAATATTGCGGGCGACGTTATAAACTCGCTGTGGATCAATACTGTCAGTGAAGTAGAAATCAGTCTTATCGTTATGTGCCTTTAATAACATAGTATGTAAACCTACAATAAAGGCAAGGACACGATCGCCTTTGAAGTCGGGATTGAACGTCAAAAAAATCGCATCAGTCATGACAAGGTTATTCAGTTCAGCAAACTGATAGTGATGCTGAGTACCGCCTTCAAACACCCAGGTAATCATCTTTTCTGCCGAGTCAGATGTACTCTTTTTTAACTCTTGTGGGTTACGCTTATATAATTTAAGCATCAATAAACGCAAACTTTGTATATTTTCTCTGACTTCAACATCGGCCATGCGGTCTATATCCGCTTTGACAAATTGATTAATTGCGCTTTTATCTTTCTGCTCTGGTAAGCTTTTTTTGCTGGTGCTATCCATTGGGCTATTCGTAGCGCATGCAGTCAATAAAAGTGTGCTTAGTAAGAAAGCGATACAGCTTTTAGACTTATGGCTTGATGCATTCATTTTTGTATCATCCGTGCTTTAGGGAAAATAGCGCTAAATGTACTGCCCACACCCAGTTCGCTTGTGATTTCTAGCTTTGCTTGATGCCTAGTTAAAAGGTGCTTAACAATAGAAAGTCCTAAACCTGTTCCGCCCGTTTCGCGACTGCGTCCTCTATCTACACGATAAAAACGTTCGGTTAGACGGTGAATGTGTTGTTGATCAATACCAATACCATTATCGGTCACACTAAATATGCCCTGATCGTCTCGAAGTTGCCAGCTAATTTTAATTTCGCCACCCTCTGGCGTATATCTGATGGCATTGCTGACTAAATTGCCCAAAGCGCTTTGTAACTCATCTACTGCACCTGATAAGTCAAAATGAGGGTTGGTTTGGGCGCTGATTTGATGCTTCCCTTGGCTTAGTGCATTAGCATCATTGAGAAGCATATTCATTAGCATGGACATGTTGATGGGGTTGTCATCAGGTGCCTGCGTATTGCTTTCGATATGTGAAAGCGTGAGTAAATCCTCAATCAGTCGCCGCATACGGGTTGTCTGGTCTTGCATCATGCCAAAGTAGCTACTGATGCTACTGGGGATTGCACCTTCCATATCTGAAAGTGTTTCGATAAAACCACCTACAACAGTAAGTGGGGTGCGTAGTTCGTGCGAAACATTGGCAATAAAATCACGGCGCATCGCATCCACTTTTTCGATTTGAGTCACATCGCGGCTGATTAACAGTTTTTGTTTGGTTGCTAGTGGAATCAGGCTAATTTCTAGTGTGGAATCCATGCTCCTGATATTTTTAAGCTTAAATGGTTCGTCATATACCTCATTGTACAAATAGGCAATAAAGTGACTGCTTCTAAGTAAATTCACAATCGGTAGATTTTTATCAGTGCTCAGGTTTAAACCTAGCTGATATTCTGCATGTGATGTGCACCATTCGATGGTGTTCGCTGCGCTAAGGATGACTAATCCATCTGGAATTGCATTTGCAACAATTTCGAAACGTTCTAGTGCGGAGTTTAGCTCTGTCTGCTTAAGGGTATTCTTGCGTTCGTATTTTAGTAAGCTGCTGTATACGTCTTCCCACAAACCAGAGCCTTCTGGTACCTCACTTAGATCTGGTGTTTTAAGCCAACTATTGAGCTGATGTATCCAGTAAATATGGTTAATTAGGTAGCACAACAATCCTAATGTAAATATAACCAAGCCCGTTAGCAAACCGGAAATGAGCCATAGAAAAACACTCACGATGCTTAGAGCGCAAATAAATAAAGCGGCTTTCCAGCGTATATCAATCACAGGACATATTTTCAGTTGTTTTTGTTAAGGTGATTATAGCGAGGATTTAAAAGTCAGCATCAATTTTTAACGATAGATTATCCATCTTGCCAATAGGCTGTTCTATTAACTTTGACTGCTCTCACTCGGTTGCGAAGATAGGCGGTAGCCAGCGCCACGTACGGTTTGGATGAGATTCTCATGTCCAGAGATAGAGAGTGCATTGCGTAAGCGTCTGATGTGTACATCGACAGTTCTATCCTCCACAAATACACGGTCACCCCAAACTTTATCTAACAATTGGCTGCGTGTGTGAACCCGCTCTGCATTCGTCATAAAGAAATGCAACAATTTGAATTCTGTAGGGCCCAAGTCAATTGTCTTCTGATTTCCCGTCACGCGGTGAGTGGTTGGATCTAACCTTAGCCCACTTAATTCGATTGGGTCATCTGTCATTTGTGGTGCTCTGCGGCGTAATACTGCTTTGATACGAGCATTAAGTTCTCTTGGACTAAATGGTTTTGTTACATAATCATCCGCACCAACTTCTAGGCCACGTACTTTGTCATATTCTTCACCGCGCGCTGTGAGCATGATGATTGGAATGTTCTTGGTATAGGTGTCTGCTTTGAGTTTGCGAGCAAGTTCTAGTCCGTTCATGCCTGGTAACATCCAGTCAAGTAAGATTAAATCAGGAACTGTTTCTCGCATTAGGTCTAATGCGATTTCCCCACTCAGTGCGCGAATCGCATTGTGGCCTGCTTGTGTAATGTTGAGTGCTAGTAATTCTTGGATTGCTGGTTCATCTTCAATCACTAATATATTGGCTGGCATATATATTTCCTTAATTAATTTGCCTTAAATGTTTAAGCCTAATCAGTTTATGACGCTAATATGACATATTCATGACAAAGTTTAAACATGTAAATTTCTCGTTAATTGAATAACTAAATTGCCATTTTTTACATTTTGTTACACTATACGGTTAGTGGAATATCGCACTTGTGCGGACAATAATAATGCGTTTGGAGATAGCAGAATGACCGGATTTTTTTCAAAAGAGAGAATTACAGCTCATCCGAGCTTTAATCGATGGTTAGTACCACCAGCAGCCTTGGCGATTCACTTGTCTATTGGCATGGCATACGGTTTTAGCGTCTTTTGGCTACCGCTTTCTAAAGCGCTGGGTATTCAAGATCCAATCGCTTGTGCAGACAGCATGGGGATATGGGCGCGGGCCTTCACCACAGATTGTGATTGGAAGGTCAGTGATCTAGGGTGGATGTTTACTTTATTCTTTGTTTTTCTGGGTACATCAGCTGCGGTGTTTGGTCATTGGTTAGAGCATGCCGGCCCACGAAAAGCGGGTGCGATGGCCGCTGTGTGTTGGGGTGGCGGCTTACTTTTGTCTTCATACGGTGTTTATTCGCATCAATTGTGGTTAATGTGGCTAGGTTCTGGTGTGATTGGGGGTATTGGGCTAGGGCTAGGCTATATTTCACCTGTTTCTACATTGATTAAATGGTTTCCTGATCGTCGCGGTATGGCTACTGGTATGGCAATCATGGGGTTTGGTGGCGGTGCGATGATCGGTGCGCCCCTTGCCAATAGCATGATGTCCCACTTTGCTACGCCAACTTCGGTGGGGGTATGGCAGACATTTGCAATTATGGGGGTGTTCTATTTTATTGCCATGATGATTGGTGCATTAAGCTATCGTGTGCCACCTACAGGTTGGGTGCCAAAAGGCTGGGTGCCACCGGTGAGTACTGGTAATAGCATGATTACCAATCGCCATGTGCATGTGAATCATGCGCACAAAACCCCTCAGTTTTGGTTGCTTTGGGCAGTGTTGTGCCTGAATGTGAGTGCTGGTATTGGCGTGATTGGTATGGCTTCGCCTATGTTGCAGGAGGTGTTTGGCGGTGCGCTGATTGGCGAGCAATTGAAGTTATCTGAGCTGTCGTCTGATCAGTTGTTGCGCGTGACAGCAATCGGTGCAGGTTTTGCTGGTCTGCTTTCCTTCTTTAACATTATTGGGCGTATTGGCTGGGCATCTTTATCTGATTGGCTAGGGCGCAAACGTACCTATATCATCTTTTTCGCTGTAGGTTTTCTTCTATACATTTCTGCTCCTTGGGCTGGTAGTGTCGGTAGTGTAGCTTTGTTTGCAGGCTTGTTCTGTGTGATATTGACCATGTATGGCGGTGGTTTTTCTACGATTCCTGCATATTTGGCTGATATATTTGGTACGCAACATGTCGGTGCTATTCATGGACGATTGTTAACCGCATGGGCCACGGCAGGTGTGCTGGGGCCGGTGATTGTGAACTATTTGCGAGACTATCAGCTAGATCATGGTGTACCTGCAAGCCAAGCATACAATGTGATTATGTATGTTTTAGCGGCATTATTGCTATTAGGGTTTGTATGTAACTTGCTAGTCAAACCAGTCGCTGAAAAGCATTACATGACCGATGCTGAACTGGAAGCAGAGCGCCAATTAGCACATGAAAAATCTGTAAAATCAAATAGTGATAAGGTGGAAAGTCAGCAAGCTCAAAGTCATCCGTTCTTGGCTGTTGTAGCATGGACATTAGTGGCGATTCCAATTTCGTATGGCATTTTCAGTACATTACAAAAAGCTTGGATACTTTTTCATTAAATACGCCTGATGCTATCTAGGTAACTGCTTAGAATATATCCCCTAAGATACTGGTGATATGCGGTAAAATATTGTTTTATTAAGTTTAAGCAAGTTTAAAGGAAGCATACGTGAGAGAAATTAAGAAAAACCTAGATGGATCAGGGATGCAAGTAGGTGTTGTTTTATCAAGATTCAACAGCAATATTGGTGATGGCCTGCTTGAAGCATGTAAGAATGAACTGCTTAAATTGGGTGTGGCAAGTGATGCGATTACCATTGCGACTGTGCCGGGCGCGTTAGAAACGCCATTGATTCTGCAACATATGGCGCTTAGTGAAAAGTATGATGCCTTGATTGCACTGGGTGCGATTATTCGTGGAGAGACTTACCATTTTGAAGTGGTAGCCAATGAATCTGCACGTGGCATTTCAGAAGTACAATTAAATACTGGTGTCCCTGTTGCAAATGCAGTCCTCACGACAGAGGATGATGATCAGGCAATTGCGCGTATGCATATTAAAGGTGCTGAAGCGGCACAGGTGGCTGTTGAAATGTTTAATTTGGTTAAAGCGCTATGAGTGAAAATAAGTCAGCAGTCACGAGTCTAGTCGTTGATACAGAAGCGAGCACTGTTGCCGGTAAAAAGCCCGCATCTAGAAGCGGCGGTAAAAAAAGTGGTAGTCAAAATCGTAGAAAATCTCGTGAACTCGTATTAAAAGCGGTCTATCGAGGTATGTTAAATGACTCTGAGTTGTCGCAAGTGTTCCGTGATATGCGCGACGATCCAGATTACAACAAGGCGGATGAAGCTTATTTCAAACATCTGTTACAAGCTGTCACTGAGAATTTAGCCGCTATTGATGGCAAAATTGTTAGCTTTATTGACCGTGCCATAGACGAGCTGAGCCCGGTAGAGCATGCGATTTTACGTATTGCGGGTTGCGAGTTGATGTTTGATTTGACGATTCCATATCGTGTGATTATCAATGAAGGCGTAGAACTGGCTAAGGTATTCGGTGGTACGGATGGGCATAAATACATTAACGGTGTGTTAGATAGGTTTGCCGCAGATGTGCGTGAAGCTGAAGTTAAAGCGGCGCGAAGCTAGTTTTAGCTTCATGCGTCCTGTTGCGCCTTGGTAATCGCATTACTAATGCGGATAACATGGGTTCTAACAATGTCTTAGAAATTGTGCGTTTAACCGATGTTGGTTTGCAACGTACGCATAATGAAGATGCAATTGCCAGTGATGCAAACATTGGCTTTTTAATTCTCGCTGACGGTATGGGTGGTTACAATGCTGGTGAGGTAGCCAGCGAAATGGCCGTATTAAGTATTGCGGCTGAGTTGAGTGAAGCTTTAGGGGCTCACTCATCTAAATCAGGGCTACTCGATATTGCTAGTCAATCCTATATCAATAACGAGACACTCAATAAGCTGTTGATCGATGTAGTTTCTAATGCGAATACATCTATTTATCAAGCGTCACAAACCTATTCTAAGTGCTCAGGTATGGGCACGACTTTAGTATTAGGGTTGTTTGCGAATCATCAATTATTGGTGGGGCACGTAGGCGACTCCAGACTCTACAGGCTACGCAATCGTCAGTTGGAACAATTGACGGAAGACCATTCTTTGTTGCAAGAGGAAATTCGAGCAGGTATTTTAACGCCGGAGCAGGCAAGAGATTGCCTCCATAAAAATCTGCTAACGCGTGCTTTGGGTGTTGAGCCAGAGGTTGAGTTTGAATTGAACGCGTTTAATGTTGAAGCAGGCGACCTTTATCTAGCTTGCTCCGATGGCTTAAGTGATTTATTGGATGATGACTTAATAGCGTCAACACTTAATGATGACATGCTAGATTTGACAGTTGCCGCAGATACATTAGTGCGCTTAAGTAATCAATTTGGCGGAAAAGACAATATTTCTGTCATACTTGCCAAAGTGAATAGTCGGTATGATTATCAAAAAACTTGGTATGATCATTTTGTTGATTGGATAAAATAATCGGATTAATGATGGCAAAGCTTATTCTTACTTTAGATGGTTCATACATAAATGAATATACATTAAGCCATCCCCGAACAACAATCGGTCGTAAGTCTACTAATCATATTCATTTGGACAATTTAGCCGTTAGCGGTGAGCATGCGGTTGTCATTAAACAAGGAAGTGATTTTTTTATAGAGGATTTAGACAGTACGAACGGTACACGACTAAATCACTCTGTTGTAAAGAAACAGCTTCTTAAAAATGACGATGTGATTGAGTTAGGCAGATTTAACTTAACTTTTCTTGCTGACGCGGCCAATAATGGTGATGCATTTGAAAAGACGATGATGGTTCACCCTTCGGTCTTTGACACCAAGTTAAATCAATCGCAATCTGAATTAAAACCCGCCACTGCGCCCAATCCTTCAAACGGCATTGCATCTCACTCTACCTCGGTACAAATCAGCGAGTCTGAAACTCAACCTTCTACAGTTGGTAAAGTGCAGGTGTTGAGCGGAGCAAACATTGGACGTGAGTTGGTATTGAATAAGGCGCTGACTACCCTAGGTAAAACTGGTGTACAGGTTGCGGTGATTACAAAGCGACCAGGCGGTTATTTTCTTACACATGTTGAAGGCAAAGTATTGCCTGTGGTCAATGGCGTTTCAATTGGTGTGCAAGCACGAGCATTGGCAGATCATGATGTAATTGAATTGGCTGGCGTCAAAATGGAGTTCTATTTAACAAATGCCTAGTTTCTAGGTTTGGTAGTGTTTAATTGAGTGTTTCATTTTTGCATCATGAGATGCTAATAGTCTTGTGTATTGAATTCATTGGGGTGTCGCATTAAATGATTGATCAGCAACAGTCACACTTGTTAGCGCGTCTTGAGCGTTTAAATGCAATTGGGATAGCACTATCGGCTGAGCGTGATAATAAGCGCCTGCTTGAGATGATACTCCTCGGTGCGCAAGAAATTACCAACGCAGATGGGGGTACTCTCTACACAATTACTCAAGACAAAAAACTCAAATTTGAGATGATGCGTAATAAATCTTTGAATATGTCTTTGGGGGGTACAACTGGCAAAGAAATCCCATTCCTGCCACTACCTTTATATTTAGAAGATGGTCAGCCAAATCTAACGACAGTTGCAGCCTACGCAACTTTAAAAAATCAAACGGTAAATATCGCTGATGCTTATCAGACTGAGAGTTTTGATTTCTCAGGTACACGTAAGTTTGATGAAAAAACGGGATATCATTCACAGTCATTTTTGACAATTCCGATGAAGGATCACGAGTCAAAAGTCATCGGTGTATTGCAACTTATCAATGCGATTGATGCTGAGACGGGAACGATCGTACCGTTTTCAATAGAAAATCAGACGCTAGTGGAATCTTTGGCCTCACAAGCTGCCGTTGCGATGACGAATCATCACTTAATTGATGGGCTTAAAGGGCTGTTTGAGGCATTTATTGAGCTAATCGCGGATGCGATTGACCAAAAATCACCCTATACAGGTGGGCATTGTAGGCGCGTCCCTGAGTTAACGATGATGCTGACTCAAGCGTTAATTGACGCTAAATCTGGGCCCTTTAAAGACTTTACCCTTAATGAAAATGAACTTTATGAGTTAAAAGTTGCAAGTTGGCTTCATGATTGTGGCAAGGTGACCACGCCTGAGGCTGTGATGGATAAGCCAACAAAGCTCTCCTCAATTTTTGACCGTATTCAACTAGTTGACCAACGCTTTGAGCTGATTAAGCAACAGGCTGAGTGTGCGATGCTCAAAGCGCAAATAGAGATACTTAAAAGTGGTGGCTCCAATCAAGATGTACAGGATAGATTGGCAGAAGCTGAACGTAAGCAGCATGCTTTTAATACCTACTGTGATGAAGCTAAAGCCTTCCTTAGACAGGCTAATATCGGCAGTGAGTCGATGACAGTCGCTGATCTAAAGCGTATAGAAGAGATAGCGAGTATGGAGATGTTAGACCCTTCTGGGAATAAAGTACCATTTTTGAGTAAAGATGAGACCTATAATTTAAGTATCAAGCGTGGCACTTTGACAGCAGAAGAGCGTCAGGTGATTAATAACCATATCGTTGTTACTATCAATATGCTCGAGTCTCTGCCATATCCACAAAGTCTTGCACGTGTTCCTGAATATGCTTGTGGACATCATGAGCATATGGATGGCACCGGCTATCCTAAACGACTCACACGTGAGCAAATGTCGATTCCTGCGCGTGTAATGGGCATCGCAGACATATTTGAAGCACTTACCTCAAAAGATCGTCCCTATAAGAAAGCAAAAACACTTTCGGAATCATTGCATATCCTAGGTAAGATGAAGGTAGATCATCATATTGATCCTGATTTATTCGATGTTTTTATCCGAGAAGGCATCTATTTAAAGTATGCGAAAGAATTTTTGGAACCAGAGCAAATAGATGAAGTGGATTTGACTAAAATTCCAGGATATCAACCCGCTGAATTAAGTATGCAGAATGGGTAGTAACGCTTAGATTTTTTCTAGCTGGATGCTACGGCAACCTGATGCGTCGCAAATCAGGTAGCTACCCTGCTCATACCAATCACCCAGCACCCATCTAGTGGAGGCTTTACCATCGACGATAACCTGATGCTTGTCAGGTCTGTGTGTATGGCCATGTATAAGCAGTTTGGGGTAGTGATGTGTTCGTAAAAGGTGGTTGACTGCATCTGCGTTCACATCCATGATGGTCGCCGACTTACTAGACTTCTCTTGTTCACTACGTAAACGAATGGCTTCAATCTGGTCTTTGCGTACCTGTAGTGGCTGGCTCAGAAACTGAGCTTGCCAATCTTTATTTCTCACTTGTGTACGAAACTGCTGGTAATTCACATCGTCCGTACATAATGCATCGCCATGACTCAGAATGGTCGTGGTGCCGTACAGGTTAATCAAGCTTGGGTCATTGATTAGCTGTATATTTGCCGCCTTGCAAAAATCTTGTGTAATTAAGAAGTCGCGGTTTCCATGCATTAAGTAGATTGAGACGCCAGAAAGAGCGAGTGCCTTAAAACCTTCGATGATTTGTTTGTTAAACGCATCTTCAATGTCATCATCACCTGCCCAATACTCAAATAAATCCCCCAGAATATAAAGTGCTTTTGCGGCTTTGGCTTCGGTGGAAAGGAACTTAAGAAAAGCATCGGTAATGTGTGGGCGACTTGCACATAGATGTAAATCAGAAATGAACAAGGTGATTTCTGATGTAATGGGGCTGCTTATGTTGAGATTAGCCAAAATATACAGCCCCGATTTTGTTGTGTTTGTCAGTGCTTAGCTTGCACAGAAGACTTATCATAGGATTTGTCCGTATGTAACTCTGTTGCAGGCAATTGTGAGTGACTAAACGCGCGTTGCTTTTTCAATTACAACGTTGCTTGAAGGTACATCTTGGTGACCTTTTAAGCTGGTAGTAGCGACTTGCTTGATTTTATCAACCACATCCATACCCTCGACCACTTTGCCGAATACGCAGTAGCCCCAGCCACTGCCGCTAGGTGCTGTGTGGTTTAAGAACTCGTTGTTTGCCACATTGATA
This sequence comes from uncultured Methylotenera sp., assembly GCA_964652655.1. Taxonomy (GTDB): domain Bacteria; phylum Pseudomonadota; class Gammaproteobacteria; order Burkholderiales; family Methylophilaceae; genus Methylotenera. The sequence continues at coordinate 4,769 of CAZZDN010000009.1, read as the reverse complement.
AAGAACTGGCTGCTTGCGGAGTGGGGTGCAGAGGTGCGAGCCATTGCGATGGTGTATTTCTCATTACCTAGGCCGTTATCTGCTTCATTTTTAATTTCAGCTTGCGTGCTTTTTTGTGTCATGGATGTGTCAAAACCACCACCTTGAATCATAAAGCCGTTGATTACACGGTGAAAAATTGTGCCATCATAAAAACCATCATCGACGTATTGTAAGAAGTTCGCTACTGTAATAGGTGCTTTTTCAGCATTCAGTTCGATAGTGATGTCACCAAAATTTGTCTGTAATTTAACCACGGAGTGTCCTTAAGTAATAATTAAAACTGTTGAAAATGAATAGTACAAAACCGTAAAGGTTTACAAAGGAGTTTTGCTAACCTTAACCTGATGTACGATAATCGGTGATCTAGGTACGTCGCCATATGGACCAACATTTGCCGTTGAAGTCACTGCGATGTCACGGACTACATCCATGCCTTTTAAAACTCTACCAAAAACGCAGTAACCAATTAAATCAGGTTCTGGGCTACGATAATTAAGAAACTGATTGTTTTCCAAGTTAATAAAGAACTGAGAGGTCGCAGAGCTAGGGTCAGATGTTCTTGCCATGGCAATCGTACCAATTTCATTTTTCAGACCATTGTTGGATTCATTAATAATCGGTGCGCGTGTTGGTTTTTCTACCATATTGGTATCAAAGCCACCACCTTGAATCATGAAGCGATTGATGACGCGGTGAAAAATTGTTTCTTGATAGAAGCCTGAGTTAACATATTCTAAAAAGTTAGCGACTGTTTTAGGCGCTTTCTCAGGATAAAGCTCAACAGTGAAGTTGCCACGATTAGTTTCAAAAGTCACCAAAGGGTTGGCTGCAAATGCAGATGTGCTTAGTAGTATTAGTGTAAGAAAAGCATAAAGTTTACGCATATCATTCCTTGAAATAAAATGAAATACAACCTAGTCAGAACTAGGCTGCACCTTCGTAGATAATTTTCCAGCGGTTATCTTCTTGAATCCAATACTGGCGTTTTTGCATCTTGTTTTTTAGATGTGGACTGTTGAAGTTCTGAGTAAAATCAACTACCACTAATTTTTTCTGAGGATCAGGGTAACTGAACATACTGATATTAGACAGAGAGATTTCAACTTCAGGTTTGCTGGCTTGTACGCGATACTTGTGCTCAGCCCATTGCTGATAATTAATGCCGTTTGTTGAGAAGTCTTTAGAATAGTGAGATAGGTACTTTTCTGTATCTTGTGCACGCCAATCGTTCAGCCAATTGTCTATGTGCTTGTTTAATAGCGCTCTCTCTTGTTCGGGTGTGCTTGAATCATTTAGCCACTGCAAATTGTTTGCGATAATAACAGGCGTTTTACCTGATTGTAATGCAGGCTCTAGTGCTTTTAAGTCTTGATTTGCTAAGACTACGCAACCGTCACTTGCGCGCGGTGGGCGACTATAAGTGCTACTTGGCGTACCATGTAGCCATATGCCTGAACCGTTTCTGTTGTGAGCTTTGTCCCATTCGTTAGGGTAGCTAAGTGGGTAAGCACCCTCACCATAGAAGTCAGGTAACTGCTGTTTAAGTTTTGTGCTGGCAAAGTAGACGCCAATAGGCGTGCGCTTGTCACCCTCGGTTTGCTTTTCTACGCCATTTTTACCTACGGTAATATAGTAATCAGCTACGTATTTAAGTTGATTGTCATGTTTTTCATACAGATACAATCTAGACTTGCTTGTGTCGATTAGCATCAGATGACTTTGCTGAGCATTAGGCGCAAGTATTAAATTAGGTTGTTTTTCTTGGTTTTGTTTCGATAGGTAACGTTCAATTCTGACGCGAGCCTCATCTTGCAAATCCTTCACAGCTTCAGGTTGATTGTTAGACGGATCACCAAATCCCTGAAGGTATTTACCTTGAGCCATCAACAGGTCTCCACGCACAAGGTGAGCCAGCTTGAAGTTGGGTACGCTTTGAATGAGTTGATCGATTGTGTTGAGGGCTTGTTGATGCTTACCCTCAGAAATTTCTAGTAAACTTTTGACTAGAAGTCCCTCTACTAAGTCAGCAGCAACGTCTGATGCTATGGTGGCTGCACTACCAAAACTCGCTTTAGGTAACAAGTTACCAAAACTGAAGCGATTTACGGCGGTTGCATTCCATGGCACCAGAGTTATGGCAGCTAGTAGCGTGTAAGTCAGTGCTTTGTTAATCATCATGCCTTATATTCAATACCATTCACAACTAATTGCTTGCGATTTCTTCTGTAATTAACCAGTTATCACCTGATTTTTTCAGCAATAAAGTTTTGCTCGTACGAATTGCAGAACGTTTATCTGCTTGATAGATTTGTTTGAAACGCGCCTTAGCAGTGTTGCCTTCATTCGCTGTCACCACAAGATTATTCAGCTCAATACTGATTTTTGAAGGTGCATTAATGCGCTCGCGTCTTTGTTTTTCCCATGCTTTGTACTCTTGGCCTTTAGCGGGCTTAAAGTCGTCTGCATAGCTGGCAAAGTATCGGTTTAAGTCTTTATTTGCCCAAGCTTGCGCCCATTCGTTGACTGCAGTGGTAATACGGTCAACATTATTATCTGCTGAGTTTGTTTTTTTAGTTTCAGCAGGCGTTGCCGTTGCTGCTGTTGTTGTATTTGCTGGCGCACTAGTCGCTTTAGCTGCAATCGTAGTTTTGTTGCCTGTACCAAATAAGTCTTTAATTAATGAAAGTTTACCTTGTGCACGCGTGTTTGCAGTATCTAGTTGTAACGCTTTGTCATAAGCTTCACTCGCCATGCGTGCGTAAATGTCACCTAGGTTTTCGTGCGCTGTTGCGTAGCTAGGGTGAGTTTTAATCGCTGTTTCTAATGCTTTGCGCGCTTTGTCAAACTGGCCTTGGTCTGCGTACAGTACAGCTAAATTATTATACGGCTCTGGTAAGTTCGGAAAACGTTCAGTTACTTCTGTAAATGATTTAATTGCCTCATCTCTACGGCCTTGCTCAGCAAGCAAAACGCCTTTCATAAATAATGCTTGTGCATTTTTTGGGTTGGCCGCAATAAAGGTATTGATACGGTCAAGCGCTACCGCAGTTTGGCCTTGGTCAGCTAGTTTTGAGATGTCTTTAAGTTCATCCGCAGACGCAACATTAAAGGCAAAACTTGCTGATGCTACTAGAACAAAGCGAGCGATTGAAGGAGTCAGTGACGCAATAAAATTATTCATTGTGATATACTTTTTGGTGAATAAACAAAGTGTAATTCTATCAATAGCCTAAGCAACCTCCAATAGCTCATTTTGATTTAAGCCAATATATTTCTTCATTGCGCACATTAATCGGCCTGATGGGCGCTTAGTTTCAGATAAAAACAAATTACCAATCCTTTAGCTCTTAAAAATATGTTAAAAATTTACAATACACTAGCGCGCGACAAGCAAATATTTATACCGATTGTTGCCGGTAAGGTGAGTATGTATGTATGCGGTATGACGGTTTATGACTACTGTCATTTAGGACATGCGCGCGTGATGGTGGTTTTTGATATGGTGAGTCGCTGGTTAAGGGCTTCTGGTTACGATGTGACCTATGTGCGAAACGTGACTGACATTGATGACAAGATTATCAAGCGTGCCAATGAGAATAACGAATCCATCGCGCAGTTGACGCAACGTTTTATTGATGCCATGGATGAAGACTCTGCTAAGTTGGGTGTTTTACGTCCTGATATTGAGCCCAAGGCGACGGAGTTTGTTGACGGTATGTTATCTATGATTGCGGCTTTGATTGATAGGGGCTTTGCTTACCCAGCCGCAAACGGTGATGTATTTTATTCTGTGAGTAGCTTCCAAGGTTACGGTAAACTTTCTGGTAAATCCTTAGAAGATTTGCGCGCGGGTGAACGTGTAGAGGTGGATAGCTTTAAAAAAGACCCGATGGATTTTGTGTTGTGGAAAGCCGCTAAGCCTGGTGAGCCAAGCTGGGACTCTCCGTGGGGCAAAGGACGACCAGGCTGGCATATTGAATGTTCTGCAATGAGTTCACATCATTTGGGTCAGCACTTTGATATTCATGGTGGAGGGCAAGATCTGCAGTTCCCGCACCATGAAAATGAAATTGCGCAGTCCGAAGCGGCGCACAGCCATGATGGACAGCCATGCCAAATGGTGAATTACTGGATGCATAACGGCTTTGTACGTGTGGATGATGAGAAAATGTCTAAATCTTTAGGCAACTTCTTTACCATACGTACGGTGTTAGAAAAATACGATGCAGAAGTGATCCGATTCTTTATTCTACGTGCCCATTATCGTAGCCCCCTTAACTACAGTGATCAGCATTTGAATGACGCCAAATTGGCGCTCACTCGCCTATATACGGCACTGCGCGGTGTTGAGGTGGCTGATTTAACAATCGATTGGCAACATCCTCATGCTGCTCGCTTCAAGCTAGCAATGGATGATGATTTCAATACGCCAGAAGCGATGGCGGTATTGTTTGAGCTAGCCAATGAGGTGAATAAAACCAAGTCAGCGGAAGCCGCTACACTACTTAAAAATCTAGCAGGCGTATTGGGCTTGTTATCACGTCACCCGGATGAGTTTCTGCAAGCTAAAACTAATGTCAGTGCCGTAGCTGGCGACGGTGGGGTAGGATTGGATGTGGATGCGATGATCCTGAAGCGTCTAGAAGCTAAACAGGCCAAGAACTTTGCAGAGGCTGACCGCATACGTAAAGAATTAGCAGAGGCCGGTATTATTTTGGAAGATACAC
>CAZZDN010000008.1:0-29365 GCA_964652655.1 uncultured Methylotenera sp. | reverse complement strand
ACCACCACCCACCAATGCTACGCCTGAAGCTGTGTGATGAGGGCTACGAAAGGGACGACGTTTCCAATATTCTATTTTATATTGGCCATTGAGTGACTGTAGCGCAGCCGACTCTAAGGCTTCATCTTCTGTCATGCTAGGTAAAATACCAGCAAACCGACTTGCCAACATACTTTTACCAGTGCCTGGCGGACCGCTCATAATGACACTGTGGCCACCTGCGGCGGCAATTTCTAGCGCACGCTTAGGGCCAGATTGTCCTTTAACTTCACTAAAATCTGGATAAATAATAGGTTGCGTTTGGCGCGCTGCATCTAACTGCACCAATGAAGTGCGCCCACTTAAATGCGCGCACACTTCTAGTAAACTCTTAGCGGGATAGATAACAGCATTACTCACCAATGCCGCTTCTTGCGCACTCTCTGTTGGCAAAATAAAGGCGCGTCCGCTTTGAGATGATTTGTACGTCATCGCCAATGCACCACGTACTGGACGCAGCTCACCAGTGAGCGCCAACTCACCCGCGAATTCATATTGAGATAACGCTGCGCCTGGAATCTGTCCACTAGCCGCTAGTATCCCCAGCGCGATTGGCAAATCATAACGTCCACTCTCTTTGGGCAAGTCAGCTGGGGCTAAGTTTACTGTGATTCGTCGAGCAGGAAATTCAAACTGTGCGGTTTGCAAAGCAGCACGCACCCTATCTTTACTCTCTTTTACCTCAGCCTCTGGCAAACCTACGATTGTAAAGCTGGGCAAACCATTGGCTAGGTGGACTTCCACTACCACCTGTGGCGCATCCATACCTGTAAGCGCCCGACTGTACAATACCGCTAAGGTCATTTCGGTTACTTTCCTTCCAACTCAGCTAACCTAGCCTCTAGTGTCTCAAGCTTAGCTCGCGTATTACGTAGCACTTCCGCTTGGACATCAAACTCTTCACGCGTCACTAGCTCCATTTTGGTGAATGCGCTCTTTAATAGTGCATTTATGTTTTTTTCTACGTCTGCCAAAGGGGAGGCTGCAACTACCTCTTTGATTTTATTGGATATTTCATTGATTTTGTGACTATCTAACATATTAAACTCCTTCAATATTAGGCTTAGTTTAGCAGATTATTTATCTAGTATACATCGATACAACAATCATAATTTTTTGTATCTTATTGATTTATATGAATTTTATTATTGGCACGGTGCTTGCTTAAATTGAATTGTGTATTTTTTAGATAACACTTTTAAATTTGGAGTTAATAGCATGCGTAAATCATTATTATCACTAGCAGTTCTCGGCGCTCTCGCATCACCTTCTTTTGTTTATGCCGCTGAAGAAGCTGCAGAAGCTAGCGTAACCAAAGAGCCTGAGCCAGCCTGGTCATTAACAACTAATATCGGCTTTGTTTCAGACTACTACACACGTGGTGTTTCACAATCATGGCACAAACCAGCTGTTCAAGGTGGTTTTGACCTCACACATTCTAGTGGCTTTTATACTGGCGTTTGGGGTTCAAGCGTTACCCCAAACACGTATCCTGATGCTACTGTTGAGATTGATTTATACGCTGGTTACAACGGTTCAATTAAAGCAGTTGAGGGATTAGGTTACACAGTTGGTGCAATTGGCTACTTCTATCCAGGTGGCTCATGGGATAAATATACATTTACCGGCTCTAACCCAGCTGGCGCCAAACAAACACCACAAGGCGGTCGCTGGGACACTTATGAAGCTAACTTTGGTCTATCATACAATTGGTTAAGTGCAAAAGCATCTGTGACATTAGGCGACTGGTATGGCGCGGAAAAGAAAACAGGCTGGGATGGAGGCACAAGTGGAACAACATATATCGAATTAAACGCAGCTTATCCATTACCATGGTGGAACTTGACTTTAATCGGTCACGTTGGTCACTTAAACGTTGCAGGAAAACTGAATAAAGGCTACGTATCAAGTAGTGGTCAACAACCATCAGCTACAACAGAAAGTGGCAACCCTGATTACACAGACTACAAAATTGGTTTGAGTAAAGCATTCAAAATTGCAAATGCTGATGGTTGGAACGCTGGTGTTTATTATGTGGGCAATACCAACGGTAGCTACTGGGGAAGCAAAGGCTACGGCGGCGCAAGTTTCAATGGTAGCTCAGAAACTAAAGACTTAAGTGCAGATCGCGTCATTGTAACTTTAGGTCGCACATTCTAATTAATACAAAAAATGACGGGCTAAAACCCGTCATTATCAATCTAGGAGACATCCATGAAATTTGTATCCGCAATTATCAAGCCATTTAAGCTTGACGAAGTGCGCGAGGCGCTTTCTATTATCGGCGTGCAGGGTATCACTGTCACCGAGGTAAAAGGGTTTGGGCGCCAAAAGGGGCACACTGAGTTATACCGTGGCGCAGAGTACGTGGTAGATTTTCTACCAAAAGTTAAATTAGAGGTCGCGATTAAAGATGAATTACTAGACCAAGTGGTAGATGCAATTGAGAAATCAGCAGCTACTGGAAAAATTGGTGACGGTAAGATTTTCATCTTCAATCTTGAAGAAGTTTACCGTATTCGCACCGGTGAAACCGGCGTAGAAGCGCTATAAGGGGATCATGATGAAGAAATTACTCTCGATGTTTGCTTTAGTTACCGCACTTGGTTTTGGCTTTACAGGTAACGTATTAGCAGAAGATGCCGCACCAGCAGCAGAAGTTGTGACAGCGACTGAAGTAGCGCCTGTTGCTACACCAGCAGCAGAGGTGGTTGCTGAAGTCGTCGCTACTGAAGCAGCCGCACCTACACTAGATGGTGGCAACACTGCTTGGATGATCATGGCAACTATTTTAGTATTGCTGATGATTATTCCGGGTTTGGCATTATTTTACGGCGGTCTAGTTCGCACGAAAAATATGCTCTCAGTGTTAATGCAAGTGTTTGTGATCACTGCAATGGTATCTGTAATCTGGGCAGTCTATGGCTATAGCTTTGCATTTACCGACGGTGGCAGCCTCAACGGCTATATTGGTGGTGGCAGCAAAGCGTTCTTAGCGGGCATCACGCCTGATTCACTAAGTGGCTCAATTCCAGAGTACGTATTCTTAACATTCCAACTGACTTTTGCTGCCATTACACCAGCACTGATTGTTGGTGGTTTTGCTGAGCGTATGAAGTTCTCTGCTGTGCTTGCATTTATTGCGCTTTGGGTTACTTTTGTTTACCTACCAGTAGCGCACATGGTGTGGGGTGGTGGTGTGCTTGCAGATTTGGGTGCTAAAGACTTTGCAGGCGGTACAGTTGTACACATTAACGCAGGGATTGCCGCGCTAATTGGTGCTATTTTACTTGGCAAACGTATTGGTTATGGCAAAGAAGCAATGACACCGCACAGCATGGTGATGACAATGATCGGTGCATCGTTACTATGGGTGGGTTGGTTTGGTTTCAACGTCGGTAGTGAACTTGCTGCGGATGGCACTGCTGGTTTAGCTTTAATCAACACGCAATTGGCAACAGGCTCTGCAGTGATGGCTTGGATCTTTATTGAATGGTTAGCACGTGGCAAACCTTCAATGTTGGGTGGTGCTTCAGGCGCAGTTGCTGGTTTAGTTGCAATCACGCCAGCATGCGGCTTTGTTGGCCCAATGGGTGCGATCTTACTTGGTTTTGTTGCTAGCTTGGTCAGCTTCTGGGCAGTGACTAGCCTAAAAGGCAAACTTGGCTATGATGACTCACTCGATGTGTTTGGTATCCATGGCATTTCAGGTATTATCGGCGCTATTGGCACAGGCATATTTATGAGCACAAGTCTTGGCGGTGTCGGTTACGCAGAAGGTGTAACAATGTCTAGCCAAGTGACTGTGCAAGCAATCGCAGTAGGCGTTACTATCTTGTGGGCAGGTGTTATCAGCTTTATCTTATACAAAGTAGTAGATGTATTGATCGGTCTTCGTGTTTCAGAAGAGTCAGAGCGTGAGGGCTTGGACACTACAGAACATGGTGAGCGTGCATACCATCTGTAATTTAAGTCTGTATTTACGCTGATACCGATAGAAAAAGGGGCGCATATGCGCCCCTTTTTTTCGCGTATTGACAAGATTAGTTAACTAAATACAAATGACTAGTCATCATTATTTTATTTAGCTTTAGTCTCCATATATGGCCTTTTACCCAAAAACTGGGTTTTTAAAACATCATGACGATGCTCAACTTGTTCAGTGGTTTTACTTGTATTGCTAGCGTCAGTGGCATCAGCCGCTTTTGAATTAACCCGTTGCACTGCGTTAGTTTTCGCCTTACTTTCCACTGGATTAACATCCGCATGCGCGTTCGCGCTTAAAACTAGCACTAAAGAAAACGTTAATAGTGTGCATAACTTCATTTTTCTCTCCTAAAATTGATCATCACCTTTAGAACATTCAATTCGTAACAACATTTTCTGCTAGTAAACTGAATCTTCTTGGGTAAAAGCATGAGCATGATGTAATACTTAAGCGCACACACCGTGCTCATATCGATTGACAACTACTTCCAGCCCCCGCCTAGTGCACGGTATAAATTCACCATGGCACTCATTTGCTTCTGTTTGGTTTCAATGAGTTCACCCTTTGCCTCTAAGGCTTCACGCTGGGTTAACAAGATTTCCAGATACTCTGCACGTGCCGATTTAAAGAGCTGATTTGCAACGTCTACAGATTCAGTTAACGCTTGCACCTGTGTCGTTTTCAGTTGATAGTTTTTCTCTAAATTATCGATGTTAGACAGTTGATTTGCGACCTCACCATAGGCGTTAATGATGGTCTGCTCATAGTCATAGGCCGCTTGTATTTGTGTTGCATTCGCATTCTTATACACAGCAGTGATGGCATTACGATTCACGAGCGGCGCCATGATATCGCCAGCTAATGAATACATTAAAGACTCTGGCGTATTAAGCAGATACTTAGGGTTAAACGCTTGAAAACCAACACCAGCACGAATCGCGAATGAAGGATAGAAGTTCGCCTTAGCCACTTGAATATTCAAATCTGCAGCTGCCAACTCCAACTCCGCCTTTCTGATGTCTGGGCGGTTTTCCAGCAGTTGCGCTGGCACACCGGCCTGTATCATCTTAGGCTGAATCTCCATAAAGCCAGCACTCGCTCTTTGAATCGGCTGTGGCGTTCTACCGAGCAAGAAGTTGATACGATTTTCCAGCTCGACTTGCTGCTGTTTAATCACATACTGCCTGCTTTGGTTTTTCTTCACTTCCGCTTCAAAACGCTTCACCGCCAGCGAGGTTGCTCTGGCGTACTGTTTCAGCTCTTTGGTCACTTCTAGCGCATTTTGCTGGATCTTAATGTTCTGCTCTAAGTTATCCAGCTGGTTATCCAGCGCAATCAGTTCGTAATAAGCGTTGGCAATTTCTGCCACCAGATTGGTCACCAAGAAGTTCTTACCTTCAATCGAGGCCATGTACTCCATGCCTGCGACTTTGGTGGCGTTTCTCAGTTTCTTCCAAACGTCTAATTCCCATGAAGAATACAAACCAAACTGATAGTTAGGTAACGGGTCTGGAAAAGCCTTACCTTCTTTAATTTCCAGACTTTCCTCTACCGCACCATTACGCGTAAAGCGGCCAACTTTCTCCACCTCGGCACCTGCACCAAAGCTTACAAACGGCAGATACTCACCGCGACGTGCCTGAATCTCATTTTTGGCCATGCTAATACGCTGCGCCATGATATTCACTTCTTTGTTGTTCGCAAGTGCAGTGTCTATCAACGCCGGCAAGTAAGCATCGTCAAAAAAGTCTTTCCAGTTCACATTGGCCGTATTTTCGGTGCTCTGGCCCTGATTATTAAATTGCTCAGGAAGCTTAGTGTCCGCCTTTTTCGTTGTTAATAAAGGGATGGAACACGCCTGCATCGAGAGGGCTAACGCCCCCGCGACCGCTAATCGGATATACATAGGTTTATTTGTCATCATCTTTATCTTCATCTGTATTGTAGTGATACAACTCGGTTAGAGGCTCAAAGTCTTCGTTTCTAATCAATGATCTACCTTCTTCCATTTTTGCAAATATGTAGTAAAGCCCAGGAATCAGGATTACGCCAAACACGGTACCGAACAGCATGCCGCCCAGAGCAGAAGTACCGATAGTACGGTTACCCACAGCACCAGCACCCGTCGCCACGACCAATGGAATCAAACCAGCAATAAATGCAAACGATGTCATTAGAATCGGACGGAAACGTGCTTTAGCGCCTTCAATCGCCGCAGCTGCTACAGACATGCCTTGCTCGTGTTTTTGTACGGCAAACTCCACAATCAATACTGCGTTCTTACCCAATAAACCAACGAGCATCACCAAGCCCAGTTGGGCATAAATATCATTGGCTAAACCTAAGATTTTGAGTAATAAGAATGTGCCAAAAATACCAGCGGGCAATGACAGAATCACGGCAAGTGGCAACAGGAAGCTTTCATACTGCGCAGCCAACACCATGTAAACGAACACCAGCACCACAGCAAAGATAATCACTGCTTCATTGCCGCGTTTAGCCTCATCAAAAGACAAGCCCTCCCAACCGACGTCATAGCCATGTGGTAGCGTGGCGCTTGCGACTTCTTGCACAGCTTTAATCGCATCATCTGTGGTGTAGCCTTTGGCTGGCGTCGCACGAATCGTGGCTGAGTTATACAAGTTGTAGCGTGTAATCTCATTCGGCCCCTGTTTTTTCTTCAACTTCATGAAAGACGAATACGGCACCATTTCACCGTCATCGTTTTTGACGTAATAGTTCAAAACATCGCTAGGATATCTGCGGAATTCAGGGCTAGCTTGTGTATAGACCTTAAAGAAATTATTGAAGCGAATAAAACCTTGCTCATATGTACTACCAATCAAAATATTCAGGTTCTCCATCGCATTACCAATAGAAACCCCTTTTTGCATCGCGGCCTTATTGTCGATTTCCAACTCATATTGCGGGTAATTAGCTGCATAAAAAGTAAACAAGCCAGTTAACTCTTTACGTTTGCTTAATGCCGCCATAAATTCCTGATTGATTTTGTCAAACTCATGATAATCAGTGCCATCGGTTTTATCTAACAACCGTAGCGCCAAACCAGAAGCTGCACCGTAGCCAGGTACCGCAGGTGGCTCAAAGAACTCAATCACAGCACCAAAATTTTTGGTTTTTTCTTCTAGCTCTTCAATAATTTCATGGACAGATTTATCACGATCAGACCAATCTTTCAGATTAATCAGACAAGTACCGGCATTAGAGCCACGCCCCTCAGTCAGAATTTCGTAACCAGCCAACGAGGAAACAGAAGCAATGCCTTCAATCTTTTCTGCTTCTTTTTGCAGCTCGCGCGCTACTTTATTCGTAGCCTCTAATGTACTGCCAGGTGGGGTTTGAATAATGGCGTAAATCTGACCTTGGTCCTCACCCGGAATAAAGCCAGCTGGTAAGGTTTTGTTGATATAAAAAGTACCAAATGCAAATCCAGCCAATACGAGAATCGTGACAGAGCGTAAGGTAACGACTTTGTTCAGCAGATTGGTATATCGCCCAGTCAGGCGCTCAAACCAACGATTGAACATGTCGATGAAATAGCCAATTGGTGTTTTTCTTTTCGGATGGCCATGGTGGTTTTTCAACAACATGGCACAAAGCACCGGTGTGAGTGATAACGCAACCACACCAGAAATCACAATTGATGACGCCATCGTGATAGAGAACTGGCGGTAAAACACACCTACTGGTCCAGTCATAAAGGCAACTGGCACAAACACCGCGGTCATCACTAAGGTAATGGCCACAATCGCACCACCAATTTCGCCTAACACTTTTTGCGTAGCTTTATATGGTGTGATATCTGCATCTTCTTCCATTTTGGCGTGTACAGCTTCTACCACCACGATCGCGTTATCCACCACAATACCGATCGCCAGCACCAGTGCAAACAGCGTAATCAGGTTAATCGTAATGCCGAATATCTGCATACAAAAGAAGGTACCAATCAAGGACACCGGCACCGCCAGAATAGGAATCAGCGTAGAGCGCCAATCACCCAGGAAGATAAATACTACTAAGGCCACCAGTAAAAATGCTTCTACCAAGGTATGCAGTACTTTATCGATAGAGGCATCTAGAAACTTAGAAACATCGTAGTCAATTTCATATTCCATCCCAGCCGGAAATGAAGCTTGTAGCTCCTTCATTTTCTCCTTAACCTGATCAATCACCTCGGTCGCATTGCTGCCGTAATTCTGTTTCAAAATAATCGCAGAAGAAGGGTAACCGTCTTTGTTGGAATAAATATCAAAGAACTCACTGCCCAGCTCTATCTTTGCTAAGTCTTTCAGTTTCAGTATTTCACCTTCAGAATCGGCGCGGATAATGATGTCGCCATACTCTTCAGGCTTGTTATAACGCCCTTTGTATACCAACACATACTCTTTAGACTGCGCGGCAATACCGGAGCTTTGCCCCAAGCGACCTGGGCGGCCAATAATACTTTGCTCGCCAATCGCCTTCATCACCTCATCAATCGATACCTTGTAAGCACGCATGCGGTCTGGGTTCAACCAAATACGCATCGCATACTGACGGCTACCTAAAATCTTTGCACTGGCAATCCCGTTAACGCGCTGAATCTCAGGAATCACATTGACGTTGGCATAGTTAAATAGGAATTTCTCGTCCGCATTTTTATCTTTACTGAACAAGTTGATATACATCAGCATGCTAGGCTGTACGCGCTCTACCACCACACCTTCCAACTGCACCAATTCTGGCAGCCTACTCATGACCTGATCTAAACGTGTCTTCACATTAATCATGGCCTGATTCGGATCCGTACCAAGCGCAAAAATCACCTGAATCGTGGCCTCACCCGCACTAGTCGCATCAGAAATAATGTATTTCATGCCCGGCACACCATTGATGGCACGCTCAATCGTGATGAGAGAAGACTGCACCAACACATCAGCACTCGCCCCTGGGAAAGCCAAAGAAACGATGACCCGTGGCGGTGCAATATCCGGGAATTGAGAAGTAGGCAGTGCTCTAATGGATAAAAATCCCATGAACACCATCATCAGCGACAGCACGATTGCCATCACTGGTCTTTTGATAAATATATTAAGCATTTGTATTCTCTTCTTTCACTATTCCGCGTGGAGTTCTAGTTGAGAAATCACTTGTTCTGGCTGCTTAAAATCAATCTCTATTTTTTGACCGTTATGTACCTTACGTAAGCCCTCCAAAAGCACCTTGTCATCTTCTTTTAAGCCACTTTTTACAATAAAGACATGTGGCAACTCAGCAGCGACTGTAATCAGTCTTTGCTCCAATTTGTTATCCTTGTTCACTACGTATACGTAAGTCTTATCAAGGATTTCAAAGGTCGCTTTCTGTGGAATAATCAGCGCATTTTTGTAGGGGATTTCAATCAGAACATTACCTGTCTCACCATGCCTTAATAACTGATTCGGGTTAGGAAATACCGCCCTAAATTCAATATTGCCGGTCTTATTGTCAAAATCCGCCTCAATGGTTTCAATGACTCCGGTTTGATCAAACACCTCGCCATTCGCCATTTTTAGCCTCACTTTACCGAGTGATTGGCTATTTTTACTAGTCTTGTAATCTAAGTACTCTGACTCAGGCACATTGAAGTACACCCACATTTTGCTAATATCCGAAAGCGTCGTGAGTAAATCACCTTCATCGACCAAACTACCGTTTCTCACATTAAAATGATCCATAATGCCGCTGAATGGCGCGTTAATATCGGTAAAGCTTAGGTGAGTTTGCGCAAGCTTTACCTCAGCTTCAGCCTTATCTAGCTTAGCTTTGGCCAATGACAGCTCATTAGGTGAAACAATATTCTTATCACTCAGCGCTTTTGTGTTTTGGTACTCAATGCGTACCATTTCTGCTTCAGCCTTAGATTTTTGCAAATCGACCTGGTACAAATTTGGCATGATTTTGAACATACGCTGACCTTTGGTCACCATCTGCCCTTCATCTACAAAAATATCTTGTAGATAACCACGCTCGAACGCTCTTAACTCAATATGCCTAAAGGCATGAATCTGACTGACATGCTCTTTGGTGATGGAAGTATCTTTACGAAGTGGATGCGTCACCTCGAGCTTGACCGCCTCTTCTTTTGGCTCTTCTGAATGATGACAACCACTGCTCACCAAGGCAACAAGACCCAATACTACAAATAATTTATTGATCATATAGTTTCTAATTTGAATAATTTCGAGATTATGAAGCTTGGCGACACTGCCCCAGAGCTTCGGTCATAAGCTAAATCGCTGAGGTCATATCAAGAAAAAATCGTTGCTGATAGATGCAACACATGCCATGACTCAAGCGGTTTTGCTAGAGAAATAGGTCAGTAAAACAGAGAGTATTTGGCAAAAACTTGAGATTTCAGACTGAAGGTATCAGCAGCATCGTAGTGACAATAAACCAACAACGACAAAGGACTGACTAGCCAAGCATCAAGTCAAGCTAACAAAAATACACATAGCCAAACAACGGCTACATCCTGTTAAACCGACTAACGCAGCGGGGGAGAACGTGGACGAACGTGAAAGAGAAAAGTAAGACGAGGAAATACTTTGCTAAAGCTAACCAAGCAAAAAAATACGACACTGGCAAAAATAAACCCAAAACTCGAGGGCAAGCCATCGTGCGGCGGGTCATCCTGTAAGGATGGTTCTACATCCCCTGTAAACTCCTGCACCTCAGCGACGCGAAAACGTGGTGTATCATCACTGTAAGTTGAGTTATCCGAGAATTGCGCAAGAAACACAAATCCAAGCATAGCAATCAGCGCTGTTATTGATAACAGTCTGATTCGAAACGCAATTGAATTTAAGTGATTGTTCATAACGCAGTTTTTACATTGCCGTATTTATGTTGCAGTAATAGATTAACCAATCCTGCATGAATACAATAAAGACAATCAAAAACACAGATTGTTCTAGATTTATTGCATTAGTGCATACTATATGAAAAAAATCACTTTAACAATCACTCAATCGTTGCGACTAAAATATTGTAAATAATCAGAAAATCCTCTGCCTGCATTAACAACCAAGTAAACTAAAGTTGCATTTCGCTCAAATAAAAAACACACTATTGCCAGTAAGCATCATTGATATTTAGCCGCAACAGTTCCTATGTTGACTGGTGAAGCAAAGATTTCAACGCCCAAGTTAACAATTGTTTACATTGCACAGACATGATTAATGCCCATCATCAATCACAGATTGATTAAGTCAGGGTAAAGTATCATTTTCAACTGAAACAACCAAACAGCAATGCAAACATAATGTTTAAAGTCATCCATAGTGACGAATAACATTGAAGTTACCTAGGCCATGATGCGCACCAAATTGAGAACTGCCTAGCTTGCGTTATATTGAGAATGGCCCACAAACATGGAAACACGCCCACTACATCGCCTATTGAAAATTTATTCATATCGCATAAAATTTGCTTGACTTTCATAACTAAATAACTAATTATTTAGTTATGAAGAATGTTTCAGAAATTCCAGCTAGCTTTAAAGACACAGCCGATATATTCATCGCCCTTGGTGACGAACATCGGCAGTTGATTCTGCTTGCCTTTGAAAAAGGCGAGAAATTAAACATCATGCAAGTTGCCTCTACCACCACACTCAGTCGTACCGCAGTGACACATCATCTTAAGGTATTACATCGCGCTGGCGTGCTGTCTTCAGAAAAAATCGGCAAAGAGGTATTTTTCTGGATTAACGGCGCTCTGGTGGCTAATGCGTTGCAGCAAGTCTTAGATTACATTCGAAACGAAACCTGATTACCCTATGGAGCACAAATGATAGGAACGCTGTTACAACTAGTTTGCCGCATTATTTTCAGAGTCGACGTCTCTGGCGTTGCCAACCTCCCTAAACAAGGCAAGTTGTTGATTATTGCCAACCATGAGTCATTTCTGGACGGCTTGCTTTTAGGCTTGTTTTTACCGATTCGCGCAACTTTTGTTGTACATACTACTGTACTTAACCACTGGTTATTTAGACAAATATTACGCCTCACCCCATACTTAGCAGTTGACCCTACTTCACCGCTCGCCATGAAAAAGGTGATTAAGCTACTAGAGGCTGGCAAACCTGTGGTGATATTCCCTGAAGGGCGCATCACACTCACTGGCTCACTGATGAAGGTATATGACGGCCCAGGCTTCGTTGCGGCAAAAACAGATGCGATGATTCTGCCTGTGCGTATTGATGGTGCAGCGCGCTCTTACTTTAGCCGTTTGCGTGGTAGCCATCCAAAACGCTTATTCCCTAAGGTCACAATCAGTATTTTGCCAATACGCCACATCAGCATGCCGCAAGCCCCTACCGCCAAAGCGCGGCGCAGACTAGCTGGCGACGCCATGCGCCGTGAAATGCAAAACATGATGTTTAGTTCTGCGCCTATCAGTACCTTGTTTAGTGCTTTTCTAGATGCTATCGCAACCTATGGTCGTGGCACGATGTTAGTGGAAGACATGCGTCAGGTAGAAGAAAGTTATAGCGATTTATTGAAGAAAAGCCTTGCATTGGGGCGTCTTGCAAGCAAAATCAGTAGCAAGCATGAAAATATTGGCGTGCTCATGCCCAATGTCACCAATACGATTTGCTTGATTTTTGGCTTGAGTGCATTCACTAGAGTGCCGGCGATGCTGAATTACACCGCAGGTAGTGCTGGCATTCAAAATGCATGTACTGCTGCGACAGTAAAAACCATCATTAGCTCGCGCGAGTTCATTAAAGTAGCGAAGCTGGAAGAAACCATCGCTGGCTTACAACATATCAAAGTCGTCTATCTTGAAGACTTACTCAAGCAGTTTACTTGGCTAGATAAACTATGGCTAATGGGGTTTGCACTGTGGCTACCTAGGTTGGCCGCCCACAAATGTAAATCCAATGATCCTGCCGTGGTGTTGTTCACCTCGGGCTCAGAAGGTAAACCAAAAGGCGTCGTCCATACGCACACTAGTATTCTGGCAAATATCGCACAGATTAAATCCGTGATTGATTTTTCAATGCAAGATAAATTCATGATGGTGTTGCCACTATTTCACGCCTTTGGCTTTACTTGTGGCGCCATCATGCCTTTAGTCGCTGGCAGTAAGTTATTTGTATACCCATCACCATTACATTACCGGGTGATTCCAGAGGTGATTTACGATCGTGGCTGCACCGTACTTTTCGGCACGAGCACCTTCTTAGGCAACTATGCAAAATTTGCCAACCCCTATGATTTTTACAAATTACGCTATGTGGTCGCTGGCGCAGAAAAACTAAATGAAGAGGTACGCAAAACTTGGGTAGATAAATTCGGCATTCGCATCCTAGAGGGTTATGGCGCTACCGAATGCGCACCAGTATTGGCTGTCAACACGCCAATGGCGAATAAAGTTGGGTCAGTAGGCACACTAATGCCAAGCTTAGAGGCAAAACTAGAAAGTGTTCCTGGGATTGAGCATGGTGGTTTACTATCGGTACGCGGACCCAACGTGATGCGTGGTTATTACCTGTTCGACAACCCTGGTGTGATACAAGCGCCCAAAGATCAATGGTACAACACTGGCGACATTGTCCAGATAGATGAAGATGGCTTTGTGTTTATTAAAGGTCGCGTCAAACGCTTTGCCAAAATCGCTGGTGAAATGGTTTCTTTAGAAACAGTGGAAAGTATAGCGAACCATGCCTCGCCACAACATCAGCATGCGGCTACTACCAGCCCAGATGTACAGCGTGGCGAGAATATCATGCTCTACACCACAGACAATTCACTCAATCGAGAACTGTTAAGTAACAGTGCAAAAGCACTGGGTAGCCCAGAGCTTGCAATTGCCCGGAAAATCATTTGCGTCAATGCACTACCGCTATTGGGCACAGGAAAAACAGATTATGTGACATTGAAGCAAATGGCAGAAAATGAAAAATAATCATTCAAGCACTAAAAAATTCGCGATTGGCGTATCGATTATCACGTCTTTTTATACTGTAAACAGCATAGCAGAGGGTCAATTTAGTAATGCATTAAACGAAAATAATTCGCTTGGTCTCTACCGTGCTAATCAATTCCAACTAAACCAAGGAGCTTGTAAGAATTGCGCCATCACGCCGCAAGCAGCATGGTATTTCGAGCAGGAAACCATTGCCATACCACTTAACAACGCAGATAGTTTTGATGCAAGCTTAAGTGCTCAGGATGATGTCAAAAAATGGGTTAAAAGCCAAGCATCTACCAACCAACCGTCCGGCACTAGCGCTATGCCGCCTTTGGTATGGTTAGGCTCGCCACATATTGAGGTAGGCAAACTCAGTGAAGATGGAAAATTACTGGAAAGTAAGCAGGGTAAAATTCCACTATTGATTACCCCAAAAATCAAAAGCAACCTGTCTTACTACAACGAAGCGAGCGAAAAGCATTTCGCTGGTCGCAATCTAGTCATGCGAGGCACGGCGAATCAAACGCATTTTACTGCACGCAGTATTTGGCCATCGGATTACAACTTAGATTTGAATCTAATTCCTTACCAGCCACTGGCGCATCAGGAAACGATTGCTAGTTTAATACGTGATCAAAACGGCGGTGCAACCGCACCTTTTTCTGCGCGTATTTTATATAAAAGCCCCAATCTCACTAGCTTGCAAAATAAACCAGTATTGAGCTTTGTGCTGAATGGGGCGCAAGGTGACGATGATGAAGCACATGGCGGTCACTTCGCCGTGGCCACCGGCCGCTTTGGCGCACACGGTGAATGGCATGATTGGCTCGTCAATAACTTCTACAACCTCGGCTCAGTCAGCGAAAAAGGTATCATTGCTGCTAGCTTACCAATGGATAGCTATCAAGGTGACTTAAATAGCGGTCAGTCTTGGTACCGCCCATCTTATATGCTAGTGGCGGTGCTTAAGAACGATCGCAGTGCAGCCACATATCAAGGTGCAATCAATCGCGTGATGCAGCATTTTTACCGGCAAGATTTCTTATACCGTCATGCCGGGGTCAATTGTGCAGGTATCAATTTAGAAACTTTTCGATCACTTGATTGGAATATACCAAAACTTGGTGCAACTAATTTACCAAAAGCTTTTGTCGCGCTTCCCTATAAAGCACTCAGTGATATGCGCTTGGAAAGTGGCCTAAAAGCATACGATTACCTAAGCGCAGAGCAAACCAATTTATATCCTTTTGTTGCATTTGAAACAATAGGGAACGATTTATTGAGCCGTATTGCTAAAAATCAGACCAATAGTGCATTTGAGAAGCAACTAGCAGAAGACCTTGAGGCGATTATTTATGTGCATATGCCGCAGTTTCCGTCTTCTCGCGCCATGGGGCAGGCGCCCGTTGCTTCTTTGGATGAGTATATTGCACGTACACCAGCAGATATGTCGAAATGGAAAATTGTCCCAGTAGGCGCACGTCATTTTCCTGATACTTTAAAAGATAAAAATGCACCCGCGGAGCCAATTCGGCCTGCGTATTATGGCTTAATTGCGTGGATAGTCGTTTTGATATTAGCGCTACTAGGCATGCGCAAGATTTTTAGAAATTTTCGTAAAAGTTAACGATGAACCGCAGACAATTCTTAAAAAATGGTTTGCTGGGGGGCACTGCATTATTAGCAACGTCAGGACTAGGCTATGCAGGCATGAGATTTTGGCCTAAATCTGGTTTAAACAACCCATGTTTAACAGAGTTACCTACAGAGCTTAGTCAACATCCACTCATGCAGAAAATATGGAGTGAGATAGATCCCTCTCAGGTATGGGATACGCATGCACATATTATCGGTGCAGGTGAAAGCGGCAGCGGTGTGTGGTATAGCCCAGCTATGGATAGCTGGCGCCACCCTATATTAAAAGTACAAAAAGACTTTTATATGAACGGCGGCTGCATTGCTGAAGGGCATGAAGATGCAAGCTTTCTAGCCCGCATGCTGGATTTATCTGCAACGATGCCGACTGGCTATAAATCCATGTTGTTTGCATTTGACTGGGCCCACAACACGCAAGGCAAACCAGAAAAATCGCGTTCCATTTTTCATATTCCGGATAGCTATGCCGCCGCGATTGCTAAGAAACACTCACAGCAGTTTGAATGGGTAGCCTCAATTCACCCTTACAGAGCAGATGCAATTGATGCATTAATAAGCGCAAAAGAGAATGGCGCACGCGCCATCAAATGGTTGCCTTCAGGTATGGGCATAGACCCTAGCTCTCCAAAATGTGACCAATTTTACCAACAGCTTGCTCAGTTTGATATGCCAATCACCAGCCATACTGGGCGGGAGAGCGCAGTTCAAGGTGGAGACCAAAGTTATGGCAACCCGCTACACATGCGTCGTGCGCTAGATGCCGGTGTGCGCGTAGTGTTAGCGCATTGCGCAAGTGACGGCCATGACGAAGATTTAGATAACAACAAAAAACCCATCAAAAGCTTTGAACTGTTCACCCGCATAATGGATACGCCTGCCTATGCTGGATTAGCGTTTGGGGAAATATCGGCCATTACTTTAATTAACCACGCTTGGGTGATTAAACCCCTCTTGGAACGTACAGATTGGCACCCATGCCTGCTCAATGGCTCTGACTACCCATTACCTGGTATTGTGCCTTTAATTTCAACCAAACAACTACACCGAGCAGGGTTGCTAGAGGACTCGCACTTGTTATTTTTAACAACATTGAGAGATTACAACCCACTCATGTTCGATTTTGCCGTGAAAAGATTAATCCAATTGAATGGCATTGGTTTTAAAAAAGAAGTTTTTGAAACGAGGTCATTCTTCGATAGAACAATGACTGCCAAATCACCAATTACTCACTAAAGGTCAGCCCCATGAGCAACCAATTCCAATTGATGCGAGAAAAACGTTTTCGTCCATTTTTCTTTACCCAGTTTTTAGGCGCCTTTAATGACAATGTATTTAAAACTGCGCTGATTACCTTGGTAGCATTTCATACCACAAGCCTGACCAGTATTGATGGAAGCACGCTAGCGACCTTGCTACCAGGATTGTTTATCCTACCATTCTTCCTGTTTTCAGCTACTGCTGGGCAATTAGCGGATAAATATGAAAAATCCCAAATCATTCGTCTAGTGAAAGTGTTTGAAGTTGGCATTATGCTATTTGCCAGCACAGGTTTCTTTCTGCATAACATCTGGCTGTTAGCGGCCGCGCTGTTCATGATGGGGATGCACTCCACACTGTTCGGCCCTGTGAAGTATGCCTATTTGCCACAGCACTTAAAAGAAAGTGAAATTATTGGTGGCAATGGTATGGTGGAAATGGGCAGTTTTGTGGCGATTCTGTTAGGACAAGTGCTTGGGGCATGGCTAGCGATGCAAAGTGAGCACGCACTTCTCACCAGCATCACGGTGCTAGGTATCGCGGTACTCGGCTACTGGAGCAGTCGTGGCGTGCCTAATACACCTGCATCAGCACCTAAACTCAAGATTAACTGGAACCCGATTACCGAGACCTATAGAAACATACAATTCATTTGGCAACACCAAGCTATCTGGCTGACTATTATTGCCATTTCTTGGTTCTGGTTTTATGGGGCAACGCTTCTTGCGCAATTCCCCAATTTTGCAAAAAATATACTGCATGGTGATGAAAGTTTATTCATTTTATTATTGTCTATTTTCTCATTAGGCATTGGGATAGGCTCCCTGATGTGTGAGAAATTGTCCAAAGGCAAAGTCGAACTTGGGTTGGTATTATTTGGTGCCGCTGGCTTAACCGTTTTCGGCGCAGATTTATACTTCGCCAGCACCAGCATCTATGAAAGCACCAACAATAAAGCCTTACTGGATTATGTAGCATTTATTGCTCAGCACTACGATGCAGATGGACACTTAATTTTCACGCATTGGCATCTGCTTGCTGATATTGCACTGATTGGTGTTTTTGGTGGTCTGTATATAGTACCTTTATACGCATTTATTCAAACTCACGCTGAAAAAAGCCATCAATCACGTGTCATCGCTGCCAATAATATTCTTAACGCATTATTTATGGTGACTTCAGCATTATTCTCCGTGCAAGTATTCAATATTGGGTTGAACATTCCTGAGCTCTTTTTAGTCACAGCACTGCTGAATGTCCTCATCATGATTTATTTATGCGTACGTCAGCCGGTTTACTTGCGTACCTTCGTGGTTTGGCTCAAACCCAAATCGTAAACAGCACTAAACTTCAGGCAGAAAGATATCTTTAACCTTATAATATCAACACTTTTTTGCACCATTACATAGACATGTCTTTAATCAGAAAATTACATCTCAATATTTGGAAATTTTCCTCTAAACTAGGCCCGTTCGCGCCTTTCATCGCGATGATTATATTGGGCTTGGTGATACTATCTGCCGCACGTTTTGGCTTAGTGCTATGGAAACTCGAGCGTGTTAGCAGCACAGGGAAACTAGTTGAAATTCTGGTGCAAGGCCTGCGTGTAGACATCATTCAGCTATGCCTGATTGCATTAATTCCATTACTACTCGCGCCAATTCTGGCAACAAAGCACCTATTCAAAATTTGGCAAAAATTCACATATGTCTGGGTCTTTATTGCACTCGTACTCCTAGTATTTTTAGAGGCAGCCACGCCCGGCTTTATCGGAGAATATGATGTACGCCCCAATCGAATTTTTGTGGAGTACTTAAAGTATCCAAATGAAGTATTCAGCATGCTGTGGCGCGGGTTTAAAGTTGAGATATTCTCCGCATTAACCGCGGTGGGATTAGCTGGCTGGCTTGTGCATAAATTTATGCAGCCATGGCTACATATGCAGGCCAACTGGTCTAATAAAAAACTATGGTTAATCTGGCCACTTATTTTTTTATTAACCGCTTTTGGTATCCGCTCTACGTTGGGCCACCGTCCGGCCAACCCTGCATTATTTGCAATTACTGCAGATAGCATGGTGAACAGCCTAGTCCTTAACTCTGGCTACTCGGTGGTTTATGCGACCTATAACCTAATCAAGGAAACTAAGTCTAGTGAGATCTACGGCAAAATGCCACGTGAGGAGATATTTAAAATCACTGGTGCCAAAGAGGCTAACTTGCCAACACTCACAACACTTAACCCAAGCAATCAACGTGAAAAGCCACTTAACCTGGTGATTATTCTTCAAGAAAGCTTAGGTGCGACCTTTGTAGAATCATTAGGTGGCGTTCCCGTGACGCCAAACTTGGAAAAGTTAAAAGAACAAGGCATCTGGTTTGAACAGCTATACGCTACCGGGACGCGTTCTGTACGTGGTATTGAAGCCGTCGTCACAGGCTTTCAGCCAACACCTGCAGATAGTACGGTAAAGTTATCCAAATCTCAGAACAATTTCTTCAGCATCGCTGCATTATTAGAAAAACAAGGCTATCACACCGAGTTTATTTACGGGGGCGAATCGCATTTTGACAACATGCGTAGCTTTTTCATGGGTAATGGATTCAATTTTATCGTCGATCAGAAAGACTATAAAAATCCTGTATTTATTAGCAGCTGGGGGGTGTCTGATGAAGATTTGCTGAATAAAACACACGAGCAATTATTGGCACACCACCAAGCAGGGAAACCGTTTTTCACGCTAGCATTTTCATCCTCCAATCACGCACCATTCGAATTTCCAGATGGTCGTATTACATTATACGAACAACCTAAAAACACAGACAACAACGCTGTGAAATACGCGGATTACGCCATCGGCGAATTTTTCAAAAAAGCACAAAATAGCCCCTACTGGCAGGATACCGTGTTTCTGATTGTGGCTGATCATGATATTCGCGTACGCGGTGCTGATTTAGTACCAGTAGAGCGTTTCCATATCCCGGCACTGATACTGGGGGCGGACATCAAGCCGCAACGCTTTACTGGTTTAGCGAGCCAACTAGATCTGCCAGTCACCATGCTTTCATTGATGGGTATACGTGGTCAGCACCCGATGACTGGGCGTGACCTGTCTAGCATTGCACCTGATAGTCCAGGCCGTGCCATGATGCAGTACAACGAAAATTATGGTTGGATGGAAGAAAGCAAGCTAGGCAAACAAGTCGTGGTATTACGTTCAGGCAAAGCACCGGCGCATGGCCTATACGATGCTAAAATCAAAAAATTGGTTGAAGTACCGCCACCTGCCAATGCTAAGCAACTTGAAGATCGTGCATTGGCAAACGTATTACTGCCAGACCTTTTGTACAACGAACAGCGCTACCATTTACCATAAACCTGCATGAATAATCCAATTAAACAACGCAGCATGCTCACTTGGCCCATCATTAGAAAGGGCCTTGCATACATCCTTAGCGGTAAACTCAGACTCAAGAATGCGCATTTACCAACCGAGAACCATGCTATTCCAACTGATTTCATTGGCGTTTGCGTGGCATCTGCCGCTGATCCTGCAATGGATGATTATGTGATTTCAGAATTACGTGAACTAGGCATCAATCAAGTTCGCTTAGATTTTACGTATGGCGATTTAGAGAGCTTTAATGCACGCTTTCTACAACGTCTTATCCAAGATAGATTTGATGTCACTTTGCACCTGATACAGCCATTTATCCATGCAAAAAACATGGAAAGCAAAGCTGAGCAAGAAGTTTGGCAAGCATTTCTAAATAATGTGCTCAGCCGTTTTGGACGCAATGTAAAACGCGTGGAAATTGGTAACACCATCAACAGAAAACGCTGGGCCGGCTATACGGTTGACGGCTTTCTTGCGGCTTGGGAGATTGCTTATAAAACACTGAAACAACAAAATATTGAATTGGCAGGGCCCAATGTTACAGACTTCGAGCCTATATACAATATTGGCATCCTAAGGTTGCTTCAAGCTAAAAAGCAGTTACCTGATGTGCACAGTAACAATCTGTTCTCAGAGCGTGTTTCAGAACCAGAACGCTTTGACCACCGCATATTGAAATATCGTTGGGCGACGGCACTAAAATTTAATCTCATCAAAAAAGCACGTCTGCTCAAGAAGATTGGTGAAGACTTTGGCATCAAGCGCTTTATTTCCCCGGTCGCCTTTTGGGCTATTTACCGTATCCAACGGCTGCTACCAGATGGTGAGCAAAAGCAAGCGGACTATGCTGCGCGGTATATGTTGCTGAACGCAGCTTCTGGTGCATTAGACCAAGCTTTTTGGGGCGCCTTCATCTGCCATCGCGAGGGGCTCATTGATGATGGCCTAGTAGATGCAGAGTACCCAGCTCTTGAGCGTGTGACCCATTATGCTAGCGTAGATGGTATCCAAAAGAATTTCTGGCGCCACGCGAGTTTTAATGCCATTAAAACTGTAGCAACAATGATTCAAGGCGCTGACTATATCAAGGCAATCTCGAGTGCTAACGGCCTAGAGGTGCACCACTTCCAGACCAATGAACACGATATCTTCGCGCTTTGGACAATCAACGGCAAGGTAGCATTACTGCAAGATATCTTCGACATCAGCGATATCAACACCGCCGAAATAATCCACCGTGACGGCTATCTATTCAATGCTCAAACCCATATCGTATCAGAGTCACCTATTTATATACGCTGGCCAAAACACCAACCTGTGCATATGAAAGACACGTTAGGGCCAGCTAAAGACTTAGCCATCCACGCGCACATTCAAGGGTTGCAATACTACCCATTCCGACAAAATAATTGGTTTGGCATGATATTGGCACGCAGCGCAGAAGAAGCCTTGCTGATTGGTGAACAATTACATCCGAGCAAACTGGTCAGCCCCCAGAAAAACAGCGCATTACGCCATGCACGGAATGCAATATGGGCGTTACCTGACCCGCGCAATCCAAACGCGCAAGTGACCGTGAAACAACCAGTGAAGATGTACCCTCATAAAGCATTGCTAGATAGATTCAAACCGAGCAAAGCCAAGCGCAGTTGGAACGGTGCGGTGGAACTGTTAAGGCGTGGCGTCAGCACAGCACATCCTGTCGCATTTTTCGAACAATTAGGTGACAAATCACTGAAGCAAAATTTTTATATCTGCGACTATGTCACCGCTGACTGTTCAGTGGGTGAGATGTTCATGCACTTTGCAAAAGGTAATAAAGAATTTTATATTGCGTCAAAAAACAAATCTGTTCGCGCAGAAGAAGTTTATCAACAGTTGGCACAATATCTACACCGTATGCATCAAACTGGCGCTTTTTTTAGAGACCTCTCTGGTGGTAACGTGTTGGTTCAGTTACAAGATAACAATATCCTGTCATTTTCTCTGATTGATACCGCACGCGCACGCTTTTATGCGCACCCAACACCGATGAATCAACGTATTTCAGATTTAGCCAGAATGTGTAATAAACTACACTGGGCTGGTCGTGAGCGCTTCATGGGGCTTTATCTCGCTAATATTGGCAGAAAGCTTAGCTTAGGTATTAAGGTTTCATTCTATTTATATGACTTTAAAGTCGCGTTTAAAAGAAGATTTGGACGCAAAGGCATTAAAAAGTTGATAAAAAAGTTTAAAAGTAAAGCCTAATCATCAACCGTGATGCTTTCTAATGATTTTCACTACCTTGCTTTAATGAACTAAGTCATGCCACAAAATGATGGGCGCCGTAATATCTTACTCACGTAATGCAATTGTAATTAAGCAAATGCGGTACGAATTTATATAAAAGGAGAATTACTATGTGGACAACACCAGCAGCTACTGAAATGCGTTTCGGTTTTGAAGTTACAATGTACGTAATGAACAAGTAATATCTTACGTATAAATAAAAAGGGTGCTTATGCACCCTTTTTATTTGTCTAAACGTTATTTATCCAACGATAATTAATTTAAACGACTACTGACAGCCTTAGGTTTATTGCGGCTTAATCACAAAATCTTTTGGTAGAAACACCCAAATCTTACCAGCTTGCTTCATCGCCCCAGCTTTCGTGCCAGCTGCAACACCAGCACCCCAGAAAAAGTCAGCCCGAACACCACCTTTAATCGCTCCGCCAGTATCTTGCGCCATCATTAACCGTTTTAATGGTTTACTGCTATTAGGCTCTGTAGTCGATAAAAATACTGGCGCACCTAATGGTACAAACTTAGGATCAATCGCTACGCTTCGCTCTGCCAAGATTGGCACGCCTAATGCTCCCAAAGGTCCAGGCAATCCTGCTGGCAACTCTCTAAAGAACACATAGCTAGGATTCTGATTCAGTAGTTCGCGTAATTTATCTAAATTATTACGCGCCCAATTCTTGATACCCTGCATCGATGCTTGCGCCAAAGTTAACTCGCCACGCTCTATCAACAAGCGGCCTATAGAGTTATACGAGTGACCATTTTGATCAGCATAACCTACATGCATTTGCTCACCAGTATCTAGCTGAACCACACCTGAACCTTGAATTTGCAGAAAGAACACATCAATAATGTCATCAATGTATACAAACTCTCGGCCTTTTACCGGAGAAGTATCTGTTTCAATCTCCGCACGATTATAGTAGGGCACTAGTTTTTTACCGACTAAACGACCTCGAACGCGCTTATATTTTAGCTCTGGGAATAAGCTATCCAACTCCACTGTGATTAAGTCATCAGGCGCTGTATACAAAGGGTTCGGGTACTTAGCAGACTTGGTGCGACTGCCTTTTAATATCGGCTGATAATAGCCAGTGATCAACCCTTGTTCAGACCCATCAATATTGGTGGCTCTATAAACCGAAAAATTTTCTTGGAAATAGCTTAGTACAGCTTGTGTTGATGGTTTAGTTGCAGCTTCGTTGTGGAGTTTTTGTGCAGCACTACAGGCATTTTTCCACATTGGTTTATTCACTAATGTAGAACAGCTTTGCATCCATGCTGGCCATGCCTGGTTTAAGTTATCTAGCTGTAAGCCATCAACATCGCTCCAATCGGCATTTTGCAGCAGGCTATAGTCAGGCAGTTTAGCCAGTTGTTTCTGTTGATCCACACTCACTTCAGCTGGCTTACTACCCGCTGGTATTTGCACGGGTATGCTAGGCGCGCAATCGCATTTCGATTGTGGCGGCGCAGGCGCAGTCACTGTTTTAATCTCTTTATTGGCGCATGCCACATTAAGCACAGTAATTAGTACAAGCAAGGTATGCCGTGCAATTTTATTCATTTTTATCACAAGTATAGTATGGAGTATTGAATACGGAATGACGAGCCTAAGTGGTAGTTTAATGCAGGGTTCTTGGCATAGCGAGTGCAAAAGGCGCAATGACGGCATCAAATTGTGTGCCATCTTCCGCCACCATTTGATACGTGCCGTGCATCTCACCCATCGGCGTATTAATCATGGTGCCGCTAGTATATTCATAATGTTCAGCAGGCTTTAACAATGGCTGTGCACCAACGACACCTAGCCCCCTAATCTCTTTACTCTCACCGTTAGCTTCAGTCACCACCCAGTGCCGGCTAATCAGCTGCGCAGCAACATTACCAGTATTCACGATGGTCACATGATAGGCAAACGCATATTGATTGTGCTCAACATCCGACTGATCATGGATAAAAGTGACTTCTACTTTTACTGTACATTCATAGTGTTTAGCGCTGCTCATCTCGTCTTTAATACCTAACCCTCTTTGCAAAAATAACACTTCAATCTAACAACTTGCTAGGCTTTTTAAACAGCCAGCCATCGTCATTACACACAATGGCCTAATATCATATAACCAACAACAGTATAGATATCATTTATGACTTGGCATACCTAATTCGCAAGCCTATTTTAAGCATGAAGACGTTATTTAGAGATTAAGCCTGTAGTCGGAGAGCTTGGACTAGCAGAGTACAGCTTTTTAGGCATACGTCCAGCCAAGAATGCTTCACGACCAGCCTCTACCGCCTTCTTCATTGCGCCTGCCATCAATACAGGATTATTCGCAGCAGCAATCGCCGTGTTCATTAACACGCCCTGACAACCTAACTCCATTGCAATCGCAGCATCAGAAGCAGTGCCTACACCAGCATCCACTAATACTGGAATTTTTGCATTTTCAATGATGATTTGCAGATTCCATGGATTCAGGATGCCCATGCCTGAGCCGATGAGTGATGCCAGTGGCATAACCGCGCAACAGCCAATCTCTTCAAGCTGCTTGGCGATAATCGGATCATCGGAACAATACACCATGACATCAAAGCCATCTTTCACCAAAGTTTTAGCTGCCGCCAGTGTTTCCGTCATATTCGGGTATAAAGTGTTTGGATCACCCAACACTTCGAGTTTCACTAACTGATGACCATCTAATAGCTCGCGCGCCAGACGCAATGTGCGCACAGCCTCATCTGCAGAGTAGCAGCCCGCTGTGTTTGGCAAATAAGTAAACTCTTCCGGTGGCAAAAAGTCTAGAAGTGAAGGCTCACCTGCGGTTTGGCCGATGTTAGTACGTCGTATCGCCACAGTGATGATTTCTGCACCGCTCGCATCAATCGCTGCGCGGGTCTCAGCAAAGTCTTTATATTTACCTGTACCGACCAACAAGCGTGATTGATAAGTCTTGTTTGCTATTTTCAATAAATCTGACAACTTATTATCCTTCATCATTCATGAATCGCGAATTTACGATTTTTAAGTCTACTCAACGTGTTGGCTAACCGCCACCTACTGCACCTACTATTTCTAATTTATCGCTATCGGATAATGGGGTATATTCAAATTGACTGCGTGGCACAATCTCGCCATTCAGTTCGATTGCTAAGCGCTTTCCTACTAACTCGAGTTGCTCCACCAATTGTGCGACGTTCATTTGCGCAAGTTCGAAGCTGCGTGCCTTGCCATTTATTGTAAGTTGCATAGAAATTGCACCATTTGATTAAAACTGTGTGATTAAACCGTGAGATTAAGTCAGGCAACCACGATCTTTTGACAAACGCACCTGACATCAATTCACCTGATATTGCATAAACAGACTATATTGTTTACACAAATAGATTTAAAACAACATTTTACGAAAATAGTAGTGCTCTTAGCAAACCCTAATTGCGCTAAATCTTATTTTTGACCCTTCAGATTCATCTTCACAGAAAATGGCGGTTTTGCCTGCGTATAAAGTACACATATCCCACAAAAAACACGTGCGACGTTGTACAATATCTGGAGTTTTTTATTTGAAAAGTCTATTCAGAGAGCTATCATGAACATTCAAAGTACCATTGCTGACCTAAACACACCAACAGGTGTCATGCGCACATATATCCACCGCCCAACAGGCAATGGAAAATATCCTACGGTGTTATTCTATTCAGAGATTTTTCAGCAAACTGGCCCAATTGAGCGTGCTGCTAAAATCATCGCCAGCCACGGTTATGCCGTATTAGTACCAGAAGTGTTTCATGAACTTAACCCAATTGGCACAGTATTGGGTTATGACGACGCAGGCCGTGACAAAGGTAACGCTGACAAATCTGCAAAAGATGTAGAAGGTTACGACACCGACAACGCAGCGATGATTGCCTATGTAAAGCAACAAGCTTGGTATAACGGCAACATCGGCGCAATGGGCTTCTGTATCGGCGGTCACTTAGCTTTCCGTGCTGCGCTACAACCTGAAATCAAAGGTACGGCTTGCTTCTACGCAACAGACTTGCACACTCAAGTGATTCCTAACAAACCTGGCCAACATAGCATGGAGCGCCTCAGCGACATTACTGGTGAGCTATTGATGATTTGGGGTAAACAAGACCCGCACATTCCAGCGGCTGGCCGTGCAGATGTGTATAAAAAATTAAGTGACACCAACATCACCTTCACTTGGCATGAGTTCAACGCCCAACATGCATTTATGCGTGATGAAGGTGAGCGTTATGATGCGCAAACTGCGATGATTGGTTATCAACTGGCATTGAACTTGTTTAGTCGTACTTTGCACCAGTAAATTAGTCGTCAGTGATACAAACACGGTTGCTATTGATTAGCATGGCGCACAAACAAAAAGCCTGATCTTATCGATCAGGCTTTTTTATGTCGTTTACCTATCCCTATGTAACGATAGATAAATCTAACTATCGATAAAACTTAGAGTTAAACATGATATTGCTTGCTATGTGTCCTAATCGCACTCAGCATCGCAGCCGCATTTTCTGGCGGTGTCCATTGTGTAATACCGTGCCCTAAGTTAAACACATGGCCATGACCTTTACCATAGCTAGCCAATACAGTAGCAACTTCTCGCTCAATTGCTTCAGGTGTTGATAACAAAATAGCAGGGTCTAGGTTACCTTGCAGCGCTACTTTATCGCCTACACGTTGTCGTGCGCTACCAATATCCACAGTCCAATCCAGACCTAATGCATCTGCGCCTATCTCAGCCTGCGCCTCTAGCCATAAGCCGCCCCCCTTGGTGAATACAATGCTAGGCACAGTACGACCATCATTAGTTTTAATTAAACCATTAACAATCTTTTGCATGTAATTGAGTGAAAACTCCTTATAGGCATTGTGCGCCAATGCGCCGCCCCATGAGTCAAATATCATCACGGCTTGTGCACCAGCCATGATTTGCGCGTTCAGGTACTGAATCACTGTCTGAGCCGTAGTTTCTAGAATATGGTGCAACAAATCTGGGCGCGCGTACGCCATTTTCTTCGTCGTCAGGAAGTCAGTGCCGCCTTTGCCTTCCACCATATAGGTAGCCAGCGTCCACGGGCTACCGGAGAAACCGATTAACGGGACACGACCGTCTAAAGCACTACGAATACTCGCTACCGCATCGAACACGTACTGTAATTTCGCCATATCTGGCACGACCAATTTTTGAATATCGGCTTCTTGCTGTAAAGTGCGTTCGAATTTCGGGCCTTCACCCTCTTCAAAATATAAACCTAAGCCCATGGCATCAGGCACAGTAAGGATATCTGAAAACAGAATGGCAGCATCAAGCAGTGGGTAGCGATCTAAAGGCTGCAAAGTCACATCAGTCGCAAATTGTGCATTTTTACATAGCTGCAAGAAACTACCGGCGGTTTTACGACTTTCGCGGTATTCAGGTAAATAACGGCCAGCTTGGCGCATCATCCACACTGGGGTGTAATCCGTTGGTTGGCGCATAAGCGCTTTTAGGAAGGTGTCGTTTTTTAGTTGATTCATGTGATTACCTAATAAAAAAGGATACAAAGTGGTTTTACTTTGTATCCTTAATTTTTTATATTGCCATGTATTTTATATTGTCATGCTGTCGCGTTAACTTAACGTGGCAATACTGATGAGCCCATCAAGAATTCATCTACTGCACGCGCTGCCTGACGACCTTCACGGATTGCCCAAACCACCAAAGACTGACCGCGACGTACATCACCAGCTGCGAATACTTTATCTTTATTAGTTTTATAACTACCAATGCCGTCAGTAGTGGCTTTTGCATTACCGCGATTGTCTTTCTCTACACCGAATGCATCTAGCAATTTTTGGATTGGGGATACAAAACCCATCGCCAAAAATACTAAATCTGCTGGAATAGTGAATTCACTACCAGGAACTTCAGACATCTTGCCGTCTTTCCACTCTACGCGTGCACCTTTTAGCGCTACGACTTTACCGTTTTCGCCAATCAGTTCTTTCGTCGTGATAGACCAATCACGGTTAGCGCCTTCTTCGTGTGAGCTAGAAGTACGTAGTTTTAGCGGCCAGTTTGGCCATACCAACTCTTTGTTTTCTTTTTCTGGAGGCTGTGGCATTAACTCAAATTGCGTGATGCTAGCTGCACCATGACGGTTTGAAGTGCCTACGCAATCAGAACCAGTATCACCACCACCAATGACCACCACATGCTTACCTGTGGCCCTAATTTGATCAGGAATAGTATCGCCAGCCACCACTTTGTTTTGCGGTGTTAAGAAGTCCATGGCGAAGTGTACGCCATCCAACTCACGGCCAGTCACTGGCAAATCACGTGGCTGTTCAGCACCTGCTGCCAATACTACTGCATCAAACTCAGCAACCAAAGCATCAGCATTCACGTTCTCGCCCACGTGTTGATTCACACGGAACTCAACGCCTTCTGCTTCCATCTGCGCCATACGGCGGTCGATGTGTGATTTTTCCATTTTGAAGTCAGGAATACCGTAACGTAGCAAGCCACCGATACGACTATTTTTCTCTAGCACCACAACGCTATGACCAGCGCGCGCCAATTGTTGCGCCGCTGCCAAACCAGCAGGACCAGAACCTACAACCGCAACTTTTTTACCAGTTTTGTTTGGGTTAATCTGTGGTTGCACCCAGTCATTTTCCCAAGCTTTATCAATAATCGCATGCTCGATAGATTTAATCCCTACCGCATCCGCATTGATGTTCAGTGTACATGCTGCCTCACATGGAGCAGGGCAGA
>CAZZDN010000007.1:0-30826 GCA_964652655.1 uncultured Methylotenera sp. | reverse complement strand
CCGAAATTGAACAAGAGCTAAAATCTAAACAGGATGCCCAATCTGAAAGCCAAGCACGTACACTAGCAGTAGATGCCGCATTAGCGGCTGATAACAACCCTAGCCAAACAAAGCCAAAAGAGAGAAAGGGCTATACGCCTGCGAGTGTTAGCTACGGGAAAAATGGCTTCGAGTTTAGAACTGATGACGACAAGTTCTCTCTAGCCATTCAAAACAGAGTGCAAGCACGCTACGCTGAGCCTTTTGACAGCGACCCTCGTACACTTACTGACCTGGATAAGAATGAAAACTCATTTATGATCCGCCGCGCACGGACCAAACTCAACGGCCATGCCTATGCTCCTTGGCTAAAATATTACTTGCAATATGACTGGTCGCAACCGGTGCTACGTGACTTAAGCTTAACCATAGACAAATACAAATGGGCACAGCTAAGAGTTGGACGTGGCAAAGTTTCTTACAATAACGAGCGTGTCACTTCATCGGGCAGCCAGCAATTTGTGAATCGATCTATTGTGAACGAGATCTTCACGGTTGACCGTCAACAAGGGGTTGAAGTTAAAGGTAATTTATTTCCGGGCAAATGGTATGACATGACCTACTATGCAGGCGCATTCACTGGCCTGGGGGTAGGTGAGAGAAATAACGACGATAACAATATGATGTACTCCGGGCGCTTGCAATGGAACGCAATGGGCGGTGAAATGAAATTCAGTCAATCTGACATTGAAATCAGCGAACATCCAGCACTGAATATTTCGATTGCAGCCAATACCAATCAAAGTAAATGTACCGCGTTTGAAACTGACAGCCGTAGCTGTCGAAATCTGAGAGGATTCAAAGACCCATCAGATTCTGTCGCTAATGGTGGCCCCCAAAACGGGCAATACGAAATCAATCAAATGATGGAAGAAGTACATTTCAAATGGAAAGGCTTTTCATTCCTGCACGAGTTACATTCCAAGCGCATCAAAGATCGCTTGAATAACGACTTGGAAACCAAACTGCTAGGCGGTTACGTACAAGCGGGTTACTTCCCGCATGGCTTGTTTAGCGCCATTCCACCGGGCATTGAGCTTGCCGGCCGCTACGCCTTTGTAGACATGAACACGGATCGCGACAATGACAAACAGACGGAATTAAGCGCCGTGGTCAATTACTTTTTGGAAGGCCACTCGAACAAGCTAAGCTTACAACTAAGCCGTTTAACGGTTGAAGAACCTACCGTGCTGAACCCAGAAGACTCCGAAAATAGAATATGGGCACAATGGGACTTCTCTTTCTAAACTGATACATGAAAAGCCAGCATATGAAAAAGTAGCGCCTAACTAGCGCTAGGTGATTCAAGTCCTAGCACATCTAATAAGCTTATTTCGCAGATGGGTCGGTTCATAAACAGCGCAACGAAGAACTAGCTTATTAAAAGCATGGTCAATTAATACACTAAAGTTAAGCGATACGCGTCACTATGCAAGATTCACTAGCAAAAAAACCATACTTCAGCCAAAATTAGCGTACGTTGTAACGTGAAAGTCTCACAACGAATTGATGTTTAACGAGCGAAATCACTTAGCATTGCCGACAAACAAAGGTCAGCATAGCAAAATACCTCAACATCTCCCCTATTGATTAGTTATTTCAGGTTAACTTAATGAGCACATACAACGAAATAGACGCCCATGATTTATCAGCCATGCTGACAACACAAACGCTATTATTAGTCGATGTGCGCAATGATGATGAAGTTGCGCGTGGCGTGATTCAAAATGCAATTCATATCCCATTAGCCATGCTGCCAGTAGAATATGAGTCTCTCAGCAAAGCTGAGAATATTGTTTTTTATTGCCATAGCGGCGTACGCTCGGCACATGCTGCGGCTTTTGCAGCAAGCAAAGGCTGTAAGCGCGTTTATAATTTAGCAGGTGGGGTATTGGCCTGGGCGAGAGCCGGCTATCCGTTTGCGCAATTAAAAACGCCGTCTAAATAAAGAAAAATCAAACAGTTACTCAGGAAACACCATTATGGAATTTGATAAAGTTGTCGATGCTACAGGCTTAAACTGCCCGTTACCAATTTTGCGTTGCAAAAAGGGCTTGAGTGACATGGCGGCCTCTCAAGTATTAAAAGTGATTTCTACAGACCCTGGCTCAGTGAAAGACTTCAATGCTTTTTGCGTGCAAACCGGGCATGAGCTTTTATTATTAGAGGAAGACGAAACCGCCTTTACTTTTTACATCAAGAAACGCGCAAATTAAATAATCACGTGCGACGGCGCTATCGCACAAAACCACCTGAGCCCAAATAAAAACGCCATTCATGCACAGAATAAAGTGCATAAATGGCGTTCAATACCACTTAAACAACAGCTATCTAAAACAACGGTTATTTGAGTTTAGCTAACTGCGCTTGCAACTTTTCTAAGCTTGCACTGAAGTCAGCCACCCGCGCTTTTTCTTGCTCTACTACTGCCGCAGGGGCTCTTGCCACAAAACTCTCGTTATTTAGCTTGCCATTCGCTTTATTGATTTCGGCTTCTAAACGCGCGATTTCTTTGCCTAAGCGCTCTTTTTCTGCCACAACATCAATTTCAACTTTTAGCATCAGTTTAAAGTCATTCACCAGCATCACCGGCGCATCAGCCTCTGGCAACTCGGCAACGATAGCTACGTCTTCTAACTTAGCCAAAGCTTTCAGATAAGGCGCATACGCGGATAATACCGTGTTGTCGCCCGCTGCAATCAACGGCACGCGTGCTGCAGGTGAAATACCCATTTCGCCGCGTAAGCTACGGCATGCATCTACCGCTTGCTTCAACTGCACCACCCAAGCCTCTGAAGCTTCATCTAGCTTGTCTAACTGCGCTTTTGGGTAGGCTTCCAGCATAATGCTGGCGCCATGTTTTTCGGTCATTGGCGCAATGGTTTGCCAGATTTCTTCAGTGATAAACGGCATGATAGGGTGTGCTAAACGTAAAATAGTTTCCAGCACACGTAGCAAAGTACGGCGTGTGCCGATTTTTTCTGCCTCGTTGCCATTTTGCATTTGTACTTTAGCGAGCTCTAAATACCAATCGCAGTATTCATCCCACACAAACTCATAAATCGCTTTTGCCGCCAAGTCGAAACGGTAGTCTTCAAACGCGCGCTCAACCTCAATTTCTGTGCGTTGCAGGATGCTGACAATCCAACGGTCTGCTGGCGAGAATACACGACCACCTTCTACGCAGCTACCCAAACCAAAACCATTGTCCTGACCTTCGGTATTCATCAACACAAAACGTGTGGCATTCCACAGCTTGTTGCAGAAGTTGCGATAGCCATCACAGCGCTGTAAATCAAACTTAATGTCACGGCCAGGGGAAGCTAATGCCGCAAAGGTGAAGCGCAGCGCATCAGTCCCATAAGCGTTAATGCCCTCAGGGAACTCTTTACGTGTACGTTTCTCGATTTTTTCCGCATCTTTAGGGTTCATCAAACCAGTGGTGCGTTTTTTAATCAAGTCATCCAAGCCGATACCGTCAATCAAATCAATCGGATCCAGTACGTTGCCTTTAGATTTACTCATCTTCTGGCCTTCGGCATCACGAATCAAACCGTGCACATAAACATGCTTGAACGGAATCTTGCCGGTGATGTGCGTAGTCATCATCACCATACGCGCCACCCAGAAGAAAATAATGTCAAAACCAGTCACCAATACAGAAGACGGCAGATACTGTTGCAAGGCAACATTCGCTGCGTCTTTGGCTTCGTCGCCAGTCCAGTCTAATGTTGAGAACGGCCATAATGCAGATGAGTACCAAGTATCCAGCACGTCGTCGTCACGCTTCAATTCACCCGTGCAACCCTCTTTAGCGGCTTGCGCCTTAGCCTCGGCTTCGTCATGCGCTACATAGACTTTGCCGTCATCAGAGTACCAAGCGGGAATTTGATGGCCCCACCATAACTGGCGTGAGATACACCAGTCTTGAATGTTATTCAGCCATTGGTTGTAGGTGTTGACCCAGTTTTCCGGGTAGAACTTGATTTCACCGCTCGCCACCACGTCTAATGCTTTTTGCGTGATAGATTTGCCATCAGCCGCAGGCTTACTCATTGCGACAAACCATTGGTCGGTCAGCATAGGCTCAATCACCACATTAGTACGGTCGCCACGTGGCACTTTCAGTTTATGTTTTTCCGCTTTCACCAAGTAGTTTTGCGCTTCTAAATCAGCCACCACTTGTTTACGGGCAGCAAAGCGCTCCAGTCCAATCAGATTGGCCGGCATAGCGATAGATGGTTTAGCTGCGCCATCTGCCGCCCAAACTTCAGCCTCTGCCGGCACGAAGCCTTGCAGATTTAGGATAACAATCTTATCCAAACCATGACGTTGGCCGACCATATTGTCGTTAAAGTCATGTGCAGGCGTCACCTTCACCACACCGGTACCAAACTCTAAATCAACGTAATCATCCGCAATAATCGGGATTTCACGGTTGCACAATGGCAATTGCACAGTTTTACCAATCAGATGTTGATAGCGCGCATCTTCAGGATGCACCATCACCGCCACGTCACCCAACATCGTTTCTGGGCGGGTTGTCGCTACCGTTAAATGTCCAGAGCCGTCGGCAAGTGGATAGTTGATGTGCCACATAAAGCCATCTTCTTCTTCTTGCACCACTTCTAGGTCAGAGACGGCAGTCCCTAGCTTCACATCCCAGTTTACTAAGCGTTTGCCGCGGTAAATCAGGCCTTCGTTATATAGTCGGACAAAAGTTTCGGTCACCACTTTGTTGAGGCCAGCATCCATGGTGAAGCGCTCACGGCTCCAGTCGGGTGAAGTGCCCAAACGGCGCATCTGTTTAGTGATCGTGCCGCCTGAGTATTCTTTCCACTCCCACACTTTTTCCAAGAATTTTTCGCGGCCTAAATCATGGCGCGATACGCCTTGTGCATCCAACTGACGCTCCACCACGATTTGGGTGGCAATACCCGCATGGTCGGTACCTGGTTGCCATAAAGTATTGTCACCACGCATGCGGTGGTAGCGTGTTAACGCATCCATCAGGGTCTGGTTAAAACCGTGGCCCATATGGAGCGTGCCGGTCACGTTAGGTGGCGGTAGTAAAATACAGAAATTATCTTGTTTGCTCGTATCTAAACCAGCACCATAGTAGCCTTGCCCCTCCCAAAACTCATACCATTTGCTTTCAATGGTTTTGGGGTCGAAGGATTTAGCTAATTCTTTGTTTTCTTGCATATTCTGTGTCGAATGGTCAGTTTTCATAGCCTATCATTTTAGCACAGGGCAAACCTGCTGTTATAGCGCGAGATAGCTTGCCACAAAAGAAAACAGAACAGCGATGGAAAAGATAACAAAATGCACAATTGCCCAATAGCGATAGCGCTGCCTCAACGCATGCGGCGTAATGCCTGATATCACAAATAATCGTTTGTTTTTGGGTTTGGCAATCAAGTGCTGCTCAGTTTTAAGCTGTTGACTCTGCTTAAGTTTCACATCTGCATATGCCTGCTCACGAGCATGCTCCCACTCCAGCATATCAATTTCGCCATCGCCATTCAGGTCAAATCGTTGTAGAAGCGTTGATTTAGAGCGTTTCCATTGCGTTAGTAATTTACCAACTTCTTGATTAACTTCAGCCTCGGTGTGGGCTTGCATACCCGCATCTAAATCACCCAGCACATAAATAGACTTGTTTGCAAACAACACGTCCTCTATGTAGCGATGTCCATTTTGTGTAATCACATGCCGTTTTGCGGCATAAATATCCGCGCCTTTCGGGTCAACCAAACACACACCCGATTCATCATGTAGCTCAAACACCTGCTCACTGACCCGATAATCCTCCAAACGCCACATGTAGTTACTATCACGCGCATAAACCCATAACCGGAACCATACGCAATCGACGCCTTGGATAGGGCTGCGCATAGGTAAGCGCTGCCTACATTTGCCGTATAGCTCCACATAGCCTTGGGCAGCCGACGCGATCATTGAGATAGGCACTTCTGATATTGCAAGTAGCCTTTTATAGTTGAATGCCCAAGCAAATATTGCCGCTAATGCACTCATGCCAAATATCATGGGGAGCTGGTGAGCCTCCCTATCTTGGTAATCAACATACACACCTGCCAACACCAGTCCGACGCAAACGCATAGCGCAAATGGGTTTAAGTAGTAACTACGTAAGCGCACAACGACGCCTAAAGCTTGGCATTAAAGCGTTGACTCACGTCAACATCTTGAAGCTCCTCGCTAGAAAACTTAAGTAATGATTCTTTAGCAAAACCGAGTAATTTGGCCACGATTAAATCTGGAAACTGCTGCACGCGTACATTATTCATATAAACACTGTCGTTATAAAACTCTCGACGATCTGCAATTTGATTTTCAAGGCCCGTGATACGGGTTTGTAACATGACAAAATTCTGGTTAGATTTCAGCTCTGGGTAGCTTTCCGCCACAGCAAACAGACCACCCAAACCAACACGCAGTGCGCCTTCGGCTTGCCCTAGCGCGGTGACATCATGCGAGTCACACGCTTCATTGACTTGTGCACGCGCTTGTATCACTTTTTCCAGCGTCGCTTGTTCGTGCTGCATATACTGCCTGCATGTATCAATCAGCTTAGGCAATTCATCATGACGCTGTTTGAGCAGTACATTAATATTGGACCATGCTTTTTCAACGTTATTCCTAACACTGACCAAACTGTTGTAAGTGATGACAAAATACAGCACAACAACGGCTAACACTATCCACACTAACATCATATCCCCTTATTTTGATTGATCATAATCGCGCACAAACGATGACAACATCTGAATTTTGAAAGCTACTCCGTGAAAGATAGTAGCATTTAAGAATGAAAGATTAAACAGCCTAGAAAGTTAAACGTCCGTCATCAACACAGGGCCAACTTTTTCCCAGTATCGAGAAAAGCGCCTCAGGCGCTGCTCGCTCAATCGTACGTTAGCAAGCTTTGGCGCTGGCTCCCAGCTGGGGGAAAATGGCGCCAACATTTCCCTGAGCTTCAGGTTGGGTGTGACTTGGGTAAATACCTGCCCAACGCCTTTTTGCATCAATACAGCATGGGTATCACCCACCCAGACTTCTACATCGATCATTTCATGCAAGCAGTCTGCCACAAACTGCAAACGGTTAAGTGACCAATCGCCACACAACACAGGATCAAATACAAAGATTTTAGGATACGGTTTATTAAGTAAGGGATTTTGCGCAGACAACATCTCGTCGTGCACGA
This sequence comes from uncultured Methylotenera sp., assembly GCA_964652655.1. Lineage (GTDB taxonomy): Bacteria > Pseudomonadota > Gammaproteobacteria > Burkholderiales > Methylophilaceae > Methylotenera. The sequence continues at coordinate 23,556 of CAZZDN010000007.1, read as the reverse complement.
ACACAGCAACCGCTTTAAAAGTATGCGCTGCTTTCATGGACAACGACTTAATTGGATATTGCTTTGAATTAGCGGCGACAGATGGCGTAAACAAGCGCGTATTCAGCGCCTCATAGCTTGCGTCAAACGGGCAGCGTGCGGTACAGGTTGCACAGTATTTTCCGCCAGTATAGCGCTCTAAATTCTCTTTGTTAAAGTAATAGGGCTTAGAACTGAAGGTCGAAGCCACCCACTGCCAGGACAAATGATTGCTGGCAAAGTCGCCATCCAGCAAGTGCGCCTCAAACCAATCGGCGGCCTCACGCCAATCTACCTTCAAGTGATGTACCACATAACTAGCAAACCACATACGCGCGTGGTTGTGCATATAGCCTGTATCGAACAGCTCACTAATAAAACTATCCATACAGGGCAAACCCGTTTGCGCCTGCTTGATGGCATCTGGCAATGGTTGATACTCAAGATGTACCTTAGGCGGCTCCATTTCGCTAAAAATGGCGTTGCCCTTACTCAACCACACTTGTCGCCAAAAATCACGCCACGCCAATTCCATCAGTAATTTATCGCCTTGCAAGCCAAATTGCTTTTTCACAAAAGCAAATGCCTCACTTAGCGAAATACAGCCATGACGAAGGTAAGGTGATAAGTGAGTGACCGCTCCGTTTATAAAATTACGGTTACGCCCATACTGGGCGGCATCAACTGCATGAAGCTTTCTGATGGCGTGCGTTCTACCACCAGACCAATCTAAGGCAAGATCTGCACCTTTTGCATGTGCAAACATACGTCTGATGTAATGTAATCTTTCTAGCCGATCACTTGGGATATTAAGTTTTTGTGCGGGGCTCATTACCTACTCCTACTGTCATTATTCGGTGTACGAAACACCACCCAAAAGGGTACACCCTTTATAAAAAATTTTATACAAAAAATATTGAAATATCATGCAATAATAACAACCAACCTTGAGTATTAAAAATCTCCAACCCTTCATTACCAGGATATCAAATGATAGAAGCAGCATGGATTTGGGCGGTATTAGGCATTATTTTAATCGCCATAGAAATATTGGCGATTGGGACACTGTATGTATTATGGTTTGGTATTGCCGCTATTTGTTTAGCAATAGCAACCTGGCTTTTTCCTAACATCCCTTACGCTATCCAACTCATTGCCTTCGCGATACTCTCCCTGAGTACATTAGCGATATGGCGCCGCTACTATCAGCGAACAGATACCAGCTCAGCGGTTGGTCAATCGCAAGGTGAAGAAATTGGGCGCATTGGCATAGTCACTGAAACAACCAGTCCGACACAAAATGGCTCAATTCGCTTTACGCAAGGCCTGATGGGTAGCCGCGAATGGGTGGCAGTATCCGACGAGGCAATTGAAATCAACAGTCAGGCAAAAGTGGTTGCTGTTGAAGGCAACACATTGCGCATAGCGAAAATCAGCTAACTTTTTCAACCTTTTAACTTTTTCTCACTTAAGGAACTCCCCAAATGACAGAGTTTAGTTTAGTACTCATATTTTTAGTAATTGTTGCCATTATCAAAGGTGTTCGAATTGTGCCACAAGGTGAAGAGTGGGTCGTTGAGCGCTTAGGAAAGTTTGCTGGCGTGCTGACACCAGGGCTGCATGTCATCAACCCAATTTTCACAAAGGTGAGCTACAAAGTGACCACCAAAGACATTATTTTAGATGTACCAGAGCAAGAGGTGATTACTCGCGATAACGCGGTTATTCTAGCGAATGCGGTGGCATTTATTAAAGTGACAAAAATTGACCGTGCCGTATATGGGATTGAGAATTTCCGTGAAGCGATGCGCAACATGGTGCAAACCAGCTTACGCTCGATTATTGGTGGCATGGATTTGAATCAGGCACTGACTTCACGCGACCGCATCAAGTCTGAGCTTAAAACAGCCATTGCTGACGAGGCATTGGATTGGGGCCTAACGGTTAAATCTGTTGAAATTCAAGACATCAAACCATCACCGAATATGCAAGATGCAATGGAGCGCCAAGCAGCAGCAGAGCGCGAAAGAGTGGCTGTAGTGACAGAGGCGGAAGGCGCCAAGCAATCACTGATTCTGAATGCGGAAGCTCGTTTGGAGGCCGCTCGCAAAGATGCTGAAGCACAACTCGTTGCCGCCAAAGCATCGGCTGAATCCATCAAATTCATTACAGATGCGATACAGGAAAATAACGCCTCAGCGATGTTCCTATTAGGTGACCGCTACATTTCGGCATTGCAAAAAATGTCTGCCTCAGAAAACAGCAAAATTGTGGTGATGCCAGGTGACTTAGTGGGTGCAGTTAAAAGCTTAGTAGGCGGAAAATAAATACACAATGAGCGCATGCAAAGAGAAGTAGCGTGCGCTCATTAAGCACACACAGCACAAGCTGGGTCTTTGCCCAGCTTGATTGTTCGCCACTCCATAGAGAGTGCATCAAGCAGCAATAGTCGCCCCTGCAAACTATCACCAATCCCCATCAGAATTTTTAACGCCTCTGCCGCTTGCGTAGTGCCAATCATTCCCACGAGTGGCGCAAACACACCATTCGTTGCACAGCGTAAATCAGTCCCTTCTCCGTTATCTGGGAACAGGCAGTGGTAGCAAGGACTCTGCGCTGAACGCATGTCATATACGGTCACTTGGCCTTCAAACCCCAAACCAGCTCCAGAAACTAAAGGCTTTTTAAGCTGCACACACAGCTTATTTAATAGATATCGCGTTGCAAAATTATCCGAACAGTCCAACACTACATCTGCTCTAGCCACCAATGCATGCAACTCACTTTCACTGGCACGCTCACCTATCGCATTTACTGTAATATCTGGATTAAGCGCTAATAAGGTTTTTTGTGCAGACAACGCCTTATTCATTCCGATGGCGCCAGTGGTATGCAGTACCTGACGTTGCAGATTACTTAAATCTACCGCATCAAAATCACAAATAGTGATGGTGCCTACCCCTGCTGCCGCTAAATATAGAGCGGCCGGAGAGCCTAAACCACCAGCACCCACAATTAATGCATGGCCTTGGACTAGTTTGTCCTGTCCTTCGTATTCAATTTGCGGTAACAGAATATGGCGGCTATAGCGGAGAAGTTGATTGTCGTTCATAAGTTAATGCAATTGTCCTGCTTCAATCATCGCATTATAGAGAACATAAGGAGAAATCCAAGTCACAATATCATCGAACTCATTAGAAGGTGCCGCAGTTGCAGCCGTTGGATTACGGCTATAAAAGAGATTGGTAGCAGCCAAGTTCGAAGCTTCATCAACTCCCTCACTTTGGCCAAAGTTTTTACCTGTAGAAAAAATAACAGCAACCGCGTTATTTAGTAAAACATTACCAGCGATACACTCTGCAGTGGTAATTGTGCCACAAACCACACTGAGATTGGGCACTAAGCATGATAAGCTGACGGCCGCCATATTACCAGCTGTTGTAAAATCTGGTGCAGTATCCCCACCGCACAGAGATCCGTTCACAGTCAAACCACTACTATCAGTTGACGTAATCGAGTATCTAATTCGATTAGTCCATGCATCAACGAGAAAACCACTTCCATCGGTAGGTTGCAATCCTAGTGTTGCCGCAGGCAAAAAGCCCATGTATGCAGCACAGTTAGGGGCAGCAGCAGGTGGCGTTGTATTTCTTGTGCCACCCAATGGATTTTCCATTCCATTGCTGCCCTCAGTTGCAGGACAAGGCAAGCGACCATAAACTTGCGCGTAACCCAACAATGCCTTCTTAGCAAGCGCTAACGTATTTTCAGTTTGCGCTTGCGCCTGCTGCTCTCGCTGTACTTGCAATGGCAACAATAGCGCACCAAGGACAAATCCAAGAATAACGATAACTATCGCCATTTCCACCAATGAAAAGCCATGCGCAAACCGATTCAATATCAATCGATTGTTTCTAAACGTATTGCTCATGGTGCCACCACAAAAGTTTGATCGTTGTAATCTTTAGTCATTTGCTTATTTGTTGCTTCATACGTCATATCAAAATCTGTGTTTTCATTGCCATCTAAATAGTCACTGACTGCACAAGATGGCCTAGTCTGACCGCTTATAATTGGCCCTGCAGTTGCTACTATCGCTCCAGATTTCTTAGCACCTAAACTGACACCTACTAGATTTGTTGGTCTTGTTAATTGGTAATACAAAGTATCTTGCCATCTATTTTGTGAAAACCAAGTTGGCAATGTATTAATCACTTCTGAACAGCTATACCCTAAAGTTACTGTGGGACTTGATCCATTACAAGTAACTGTACGGCTTTTGCATGTAGAGACTGCTCCTAAAGAACATGTACCAGATGTAGATGTATCAAGACCTGCGCCTAAAAATCTTATCCTTCCTGTCATTGTCGTCGAAATACAATTCCCCAAAGCATCACACGCAAATGTATTTGCTGACTCTGAACACGACCCCGCACCCGTGCAAGTGCAAGTTCTGCCTGATCTAGTGCAACCTAGTGTGTTAGAAGTGAAATTTACAGATACACTCCTTCTGAACTGCACTGATGCTATGTCTTGAAAACTACATGATGTGCTTACCGAGTTAGCCGTTGCTTCATAACTACAGGTATCAAATGAACTATCTACAGGCAAACTTCCCTCTAAGTTATTAACTACGCAACGATACTTTCTACTTGCTCCAAGACCACCCAACACGGCAGCATAAGGATAATAACCTTTGACAGCTTGGTATTCACTGAGTGTAGAGCGGACTTGTTCACCAACCCTTTTTTCTAAAGCATACATGAGTTCATCTATGGTGATATATACCAACTTATCATTAAAATAGTAAGGGCGTACATACGTAGCATCATTACCTGACACCCCTCCAACATCATCCCCCATGATAAAGTCTTCGTCATCAGCAGAGGCATACGTTCTATTACTATAAGTTACAGCACCTATCTCAAATTTATCTAGAAACTCTCTAGCATTTGGCGCTGGATTAGATCTATCCTGATCGTCAAATGGATATCCTGGAGCGATAATCACAGCCGCAACACGATCAGAAACTAAATTTCCATTTCGATCTAATACTTTTAACCACTTATAGGGCGTTGTTCCACTTTGCCTCAAATATGGAGGTGATGTAAACGGTCCGTTTGCCAAACCTGGGTTAATAACAGGATTCTCACTATTCTCATAATCACGTACCAAATTGCGTGAAACTGCATACCAAAGGTGGTTACCTTGTGCGTCCAAAAACTCCCGCCCCAATCCTGTATGTGGAAGGACGCATGGGTTTGATTGGCCTTTCCATGGAAGCTGCCCCAATAAATGACTATTACTAAATCCTGTTGTGACACAATCACTTTTACCATCATATGCGCTTGGAGGGTCATAATCAGTGTCAGTGTTTCTGTCTGGCCAAGGCATTTGTCCTGGCGAATTCGGATGACTCACAGCCCAAGCAATCAGTGCAGACTTCGCTTCACTCAATACCTGCATTGTCTTCTCGTCTTGCTGATCTTGCAAACTTGAGGCGTTAAACATTTTATACATCATTGCCGACGCACCTAGCCCAACAATAAATGCAATTAAAATAAGCGCCATGCCTTGCTGGTGATGTCGCCTATAGCACTGGCTACTCATCACCACCAATCACTCCCGCCTCTTCCAATCTTAATTGCTTTGCTTTTTCTACGACTCGCAATTCTTTAACTTGACTAGTTTCAGGCTCATACATTTGTCCGGCCTTCAATCGAATTCTTTTACCATTCGCCTGTACATCAACCCCCTCTGCGTTCATTGATTTGCTCAAAAATCCGCGTCGGTTGATGCGTCCAATTTGCACATTTTCAACAGCCCCATCTTCCTGCACGGCTTGGTTATTAATCCAAAGCGTGCCTTTCACCCCATCGCTGCGTTTCACATACCCTTGCATCACAATCGGCCCGGTCATTTCGACAGGTGACTGCTCCGCGTCACTTTCAGGCGCGTCATCCTGTGGTGTTGCCGCCACTTTCAGCTGCTGACTTTGTCTAAGTTTATCTAAACGCTCACGCTCAGCCGGTTTACTGAATAGTCGCCCGAAATCGTCATTTTGCGCTGCATATATTGCATGCAATTCAACACTCAGTAGGCTGATGATCATCACTTTAAAAAATAACTGAATCATGACTAAGGCCCCACTACCGCTTGAGTCGAGGCTGGCTCACGTAAAGTCAGCCAATCAAGCTCGCATTGCGCGTGTAAATTTGGAATAAGTTGCGGACTTAATGCACCACTTTCACTCAACCTAGTGATTTCACAATCTCGTAATATGGAAGCCGCGGCATCAGGGCCACTTAAGGACTCTGTCAGTTGTAACAAGTCACCCTCATGAAGCATATCTAGCTCAAACTGCATGATAGATCTGTTTAATACAAAACCACCTAAGTTTGTTGCAAAGGCAGGGGTATATTTTTCCTGTTGTTTAATACTATATTTAATGCCGAATAGCTTATGATTTTTATGTTGCTGCCTTAAATTTTCCACCCACTCGATACGTCGCTCCTCTCCCACAAAACCTTTGTTAATCAACGCTTGATATTGTGGTAAAAACTCTGTGATCATTTCTTTTTCCAAGCCTGATGACTGATAGCGTTGGCGCGCGGCACTGAGTTGATTTTGCTGGTTAAGTAGCGCTTGCGCTTGCGCTACTTGATACTGATGGGCAAGCGTTATGCAGCTTAATATCGTGGCGATGACCACACCGAGTATGATCAGCGTGGTTTGTAGCTTTTTCCAGTCTGAAGACTCTAGTTTCATGATGGCTGCGCCTCAGTAGGCTTAGTTATCTCATCTTGAGCCGGCTTGAGTACAATTTTTAATTTAAAGAAAGCAGGTTGTTTTTGTGCAGACTGTTCGTCTGTTGTACTGCCCTGCAAACTAACAAATGAACTCACATTCACTGGCTCTTGTAGCACCACGACTTCTGCAACCCTATCATCCGCCTTTATATTAGCCACGAACTGATTCAAGCTACTCAATGCGCTACGATAATCACCTGTAAACTCAGATATCTGCGCTGTTAAAAAAGCAACCTCTATTAATTTAGTCGGGTCGGCAGGGATGCCGGGGTTAGCCACGACCGACTCAGCACCACCCGCGTTAGCCAGTGGTGTAAATTTATCCTGATCATTGATATTGGTGTCATTAGTCAGCAACCAATGCAATCGGTCAATTTGCACCTCATCCAACACCCCTTTAGCGGTGGGCGCTAATGCCGCACTGATCACCTGCATCATTCGTCTTGGAGATTTTGGAAAAGCAGCAATATTTTTATCTAGTTCTACCGCTATTTTCAAATCATTAGCGCTAATCGGTGTAACGGGAAAGTTTTTTGCTGCATCATCATAGCGATGTTGCTGTATCTGCGTATCCTGTCTAGCCTGTTCAAAAGCAACTTTATGATTCCAGCCATCCTTTAACATCCAAGCGGCAGCCACCATGCCAAAAAAGCCTACGAGCGCAGTACCAATGGCTAACCCCTGCTTTAATTTATTAAACTGAAAAGACTTGGTCAGCCAATTGGGTGCCAAATTATCAACAAAATTGCCATTTGCGAGCAATTGCATGTGTAACAACTCTGGCTTTTGTTCCAGCAAGCTCACTGGTAAATCCATAGTTTTGGCTAAACTGCTCAGATTGACATCGCTACAGGTTAACCCCTGCTCTTGACTGATCCCTTGGCTGATTTGCTGGGTAGTGCCATTCGCACTCACCAAAGCCAGGTTTAAAGGAGTGTCGCGTGTGATATAGCGCTGACTCATTAAATAGAGCCGGGTTTTTTCTATCTCAACCAAATAAAAATAACCTAACTGTCCCGCGCCATCTGGCACATTAGGGACCAAGCGACTCATGCGCAAACATCCATGATGAAAATAAGTCTGACGCAAACCTGAACTAAGCTTTTCACACAACAATAAGTGTGGCGCGGTTAGTTTGAGCTGTTTCATTAGCACATGGCTTAGCATTGGCAGCAAGTAAACACCCACTAACTGTGCTTCTTGCGCCTTGATAATCGCTACCCAAGGTTGCAAAAACTCATCTTTACTGATGGCGACAAACAAAAAGTTATCATCTCTTCGCTTGTCTTTATCACGATCTAAAAAATGGGCAGTGCGATAATCCAGACCTCGGTAATACTGATTTAGTTTACGTCCAATTAACTCTTGCCTAGCACTACCTGTCGCATGAGGCAAACTTTCAAGTCTAAAGTCTTCCTCTACAGCGTCTGCTATTAAATAAACTGGGCTCGAAGCGTACTGCGCTAAAAAAGCCGAAAATGCCTGATGACCCGCTTCGTTATTCTCAAAACTCTGGTTGCCCTGTAGTTTTCGCGCATGCCATACACCAACCAACAATTGATTAGCTGTTGCACATAACACTAGTTTTTTGGGGTTACCGAATATCATGCTTTGTAATATTTAAACCAGCTAGATTTTAAGTTTACTAAATGAGTCATATACAGGGCCAAGCACAGAGAACATAATGAAAGCTAATATGCCGCCCAACAATACCGTGAGTGCAGGCTCAATCATTTTTAGCATTTTCTGCATCGCATCGTTAACATCGCGATCATAAAAATAACTAATATTAAGAAGTGATTTATCTAGCGCACCAGTACTCTCACCCACTTTAATCATCCGCACTACAAGCTGCGGAAACAGCCCTGCATTACGAAAACTCTCACTCATTGCATCACCCGCGTTAATCTGCGCATGTACACGGGTTAATGCGTCTGCCACCACTCGATTGCCCACAATATTTTCACAGATTTTAATCGCATCTAAAATTGGAATGCCTGTTTGATACATCAAAGCAAAATATCGGGCAAACCTCGCCATAATAATTTTGTGCAAAATAGGCCCAGTGACTGGGATATTTAATTTAAATAAATCAAAGCGATAGCGCATAGTAGGGTTGGTGCGTATCGCTGCGGCTAACAATACAACGGTAACGACTGGCAAGCCCAAAATCAACCACCAGTAATCGACAAACGCGTTCGACATTGCAATTAGAATCTGAGTATTTAATGGCAGCTCTTGGCCCATATTGCGCAAAAATGACACCATTTGCGGCACAACATAAATCATTAAAAACACAACCGCCAAAGAGACGACAACCGCAACAAATGCTGGGTAAGCTAATAGCTTTTTAGTCTGCGACATCAATTCATCTTGCCAGCGTATGGTATTAAACAAATTGTTCAACACAACTGGCAATTGACCCGTGCGCTCACCCGCATCAATCAAACTGACAAATACATCACTAAACACAGCAGGATGCTCTGCCAGAGCCTGAGAGAGCATCTTTCCGCCCTCAACCTCCGAACTAATTGCCCCTAACACCTTTTGAAAATATGGGTTATGACTACTCTCTCGCAAATCGTTTAAGCACTCTAGCAACGGCACCCCTGCACTGGAAAGCTGCTCCAGTTGAAAACAGAACATCACCAAATCTTGGTTGCTCACTTTGTTACGATTGAACAAGTTGGTTGATCTGTTTGCTAAGCGAAATGTAATTAAATCCAGCCCCATACGTTCGAGACGGATTTCCAAATCCACTTCATTTAACGCATCTACCTGCCCTAAGGCGATACGTCCCAGTTTATCAACGGCTTTATAGCTAAAAGATGGCATAAGCTAATTGCTAATCCTGCTAGTTAAATCAATCACCCGCATCACTTCCGCTACGCTGGTATACCCTTCCAAGATTCGGCGTACGCCATCCTCTGCTAACGTAATAAACCCTTTATCTTGCGCTAGCTTTTTAAGCTCATCCAAATGTGCTCGTCGAGAAATCAAAGCATCCATATCACTATCAATACGAAGGAGCTCAATAATCGCCATACGGCCTCTATAGCCTGTCTGATTACACAATTTACAACCTTTTGGTTTGTAAATTTGCACTTTATCACTAGGCTTAAGTTGCAAGATTTTTTGCTCTAGATCATCTGGCTTATGTTTTTCCTTACAGTGCGGACAGAGTACCCTGACCAATCTTTGTGCAACTACACCAATAATATTGCCCGCCATAATATCTGGCAAAATGCCAATATCACTTAATCGTGGAAACGCACCTAACGCAGAGTTGGTATGTAATGTACTAAACACCTGATGCCCAGTCATTGCAGCACGAAATGCCATCATGGCTGTATCCGCATCGCGAATCTCGCCCACTAAAATAATATCCGGGTCTTGCCGCATAATTGACCGAATACCATTCGCAAAATCGACCTTATTCACCTCTGCGACAGAAGTCTGACGCATCATCGTGACCGGGTACTCGACAGGGTCTTCTAGCGTCATGATATTCACCGCCTCAGTATTCTGATGGGTGAGTAATGAGTAAAGCGTCGTTGTCTTACCGCTACCGGTCGGCCCCGTGACAATTAAAATCCCTTCGGGGCGAGTCATCATCAACTGCAATTCACTCAGGGTTTCTGCCCGCAACCCCATGCGCTCCATGGGGATAATCGACTTTTCACGGTCCAATACGCGCAATACAATATTTTCACCATGAATAGTTGGGTGGGTAGATACCCTAAAATCGATAGGACGACCGCATAAATTCATATTAAGACGTCCATCTTGTGGTGCACGCGTTTCGGCGATATCTAAGCCACTCACCACTTTTAGACGGACGGCTAAGCCACCCCAATAGCTTTTATGCAAACTTCTGATTTGCTGTAATACGCCATCAATTCTGTAACGGATGCGCAGAAAAGCCAACTCTGGTTCAAAGTGAATATCCGAAGCGCCGCGTTTCACCGCATCCATCAACAAGGCACCAACCAAACGCACTACCGGTTGGGTGTATTCATTATCATCGGCACTTAAACTTTGGTAATCAATTTCGCCGGTTTCAATCTCGCGCAAAATACCATCAACTGATAGCTCATAGCCGTAAAACTGGTCAATCACTTCTTCAAGCTGCGCTTCTGCCGCCAGCACAGGTTTTAGCTGAATCTGCCCACCAAGCATCGCGCGCAGCTGGTCTAGCGCCACCACATTGAACATATCTGCCATGGCCACTACCATGGTTCTTGTCACCGCATCATAAGCCACCGGCAATAAATGATATCTACGTGAAAAGTCCTGAGGCACCATTTGTAGCGCCTCTAAATCAGCGACTACAGTCGATAAGTCAATGCTATCTGTGCCAATGGTATGCGCAACCATATCGCGCACCATTGCCTCGGTCACAAACCCTAAGCGCACTAGCTGGCGGCCCAGCGGCAAATCATTTTGCTCCTGCTCAATTAGCGCAATGCGTAGCTGATCCTGGCTAATCAAGCCCTGCTGCACCATCAATTCACCTAAACGAATTTTACGCCGCTGTTCAACCATTAAATTTAACCTGCTTAGTTTTAACCTGCTTAGTTACGTTCATTATTCTTTTTCATTTATTTAGTAAGCACAAAAATTGCGTTAAATCGAAACTTCTTGTTGCTATTTAATGCTCAAATCTTACTGAGTTAATCACTGTAATGCGCCAATCCTCGCCTCTAGTTGGGCGCGATCTGGGCTTGCGGCACCAGTCATGTTGAGCAACTCTAAGGCACGCTGATATTGCACTAGCGCCAATTTAGGCTTGCCTAAGTGCTCTAGGCTAATGGCCAAATTAAATGCATAGTCTGCACTCACAGGGGCATACTGGCTTGCATTAAAGTAGGCAGCTTGCGCAGCTGCCCATTGATTCTGAGCTGCGTACAGATTCCCTAAAGCCGCATGTAAATTAGCAGCATCCGGCTGACGTGCTAACATACTTTTAATCTTACTCTCAGCACCCACGCCATCAGTAGCTGCCTCTAGGTTTGCCATTGCAGATTGCGCAATGCTATTTCTAGGCTCGATTTCAATCACTTTGCGATACCAGCCAATAGCATCCATATTGCGTTCTTGACGTTGCGCAATCGCTGCCATTCCTAACAACGCATCAATATTTCTCACATCCTTCTGTAGCACCAAGCGATACTTCTGCTGTGCAGAAACATCATCTCCGTGGCTAAAAGCTTCGTACGCTGCTTGCAATGTAGGGTCAACACCCGCAACGGTAGTTTTACTGACTAATTTTAGCGGTTCTTTTACCTCAGTGCCTTGACGTTCGCGCTGATTAGCCTCATCCAGCTTTAATGCTTTACGCGCGCCAACACGAACAGGCTTTTGTGGTTTAGGCGGAGGTGACGATTGCGGCACATCGGTCTCCAACGTATCGCTTATGACTTGAGCATCGGCTTTAGTCGCAGACACCGGCTTTTCCAACGCCGGCTGGGTGACATTCTGAACCGATTGAGGCTGTCCAACCGCATCACCTTCTTTAGAAACAACCGTCGCCTCAGTTGATGCCGCTATCTGGCCACTCTCAAGCGCTTGATTCTCAATCGCCTGACTTGCGACCACCCCGCTAGGCACACCCTCACCCTCAGCGACACCCTCATTGACACCAGAGGCTATCGTCTCAGCATCTTTAGCCTCAGTATTGGGCGCAGGTGGCATGACAGGCGTCACCACCACAACTTCATCCGCAACTAACGCCTGGAAATACTGGTAGCCTTGTAAACCCAGCAAAATAATTAAAGCCCCAGCCACACCCAATAATATAAGCGCAGAGCGTGAGTTTGTAGTTTTAACTGCATGGTTTGCAACAAAGACACTAGCGGCAGCTTTTTGACTATCCTTTGTTGCTTTTGCTTGCTCCTTTACATGGGCAACACTCACCATGGCGGCTTCATTAAAAGCATCCGCCTTACTTTTGGGCTTGGATGTGTTTGACGGTGATTTGGCTTTAGCATTGACATGAGGTTTATCTTGATTATCAGTGCTAGCCAACAAACCAGCCTCTTCAGCCAACGACAACCCTAGGTCATCAAAAGCATGTGATTCTGAAACTGAGGGCATCAATACCATGCTTTCATCTAAAGGATTCTTATCTCCCGTAGATGCATCTAATGCCATAGGCTCCAAGGTCAAAGCCTCTGCAGTCGGCTGCACATAGGGGGAACCCTTAACCTTTTCTTTATCCTTCTCGGCAGAGGCCAAAGCTTTAATTAGCAAACTCATTTGCCAATTACCTTTCGCTCTCGGTGTCTATTGTATTTTCCAATTGTTGGGAAGGCAGATACTGCTTATAGCTAGCCAACTCATCACTCTCTAGGCTGGCATTAGTAATTACTGTAGGGCGTAGAAATATAACAAGCTCAGTTTTACGATTAGCGTCATTGCGACCAGTAAACACCTTACCTAATCCAGGAACGTCAGACAAGCCAGGTACTTTATCAGTATTTTTAAACACCTCGTCTTGCATCAATCCTCCCAACACTGCTGTGCTTCCACTTTCGATTTGCAACATTGATTCCATTTCTCTAACTTGAATAACAGGAATAGAATTCTTAATTCCGTCCTTGAATATTGGATTTGGATCATCAACAACACCAACCCTACTTGAAATTGTAGGACGTACATTAACGTTCACACTACTCCTATCATTGATTTGTGGAGTCACACTCATTACAACACCTACTGGTACAGTATTTGGTGTAGTGGTAATTGTGGTAAATGGCTGAGTAGTTGTGCTTCCAGGAGTTTGTTGAGCCTGAACCGTAAAGTAAACTAAATTATTTACAACTTTCAGCACAGCTGTTTGATTATTGAGCACCATTAACTTAGGGCTTGATAATACTTTTGTGTCACCAAACTGCTTCAGCAAAGTAATAGATGACGCAATACTACCGATTCCACTTACTTTATTAAGATAACCTACGGCAAAACCTGCTGCAGTATCAACACCCAATGCATTTCTGCCTACTCCAGTAAAAGCTCCTGTAGTAGCGTCATAGCTTGCAGATGAACCTAAGACTTGTCTAAATTCAAATCCACTATTTCTATCTGAGTTATTTAATCGGCTCCAATCAACACCTGCTTGAAAACTGTCATTCAGTTGCACCTCTACAATTGTGGCCTCAATAAGCACTTGTTTTTTAGCGCTCGACATAACTTTATCTATGAACTCCTGCACCTTCTCATGTTGCTTGTTAGTAGCCCTTACGCTTATCACTCCAGTCTCAGGATTAGCAATTACGTTCGCAGCAAAAAAAGTTTGGTACTCTGAACGCTCACGTTCTCGATCTTCAATTGCTGCGCTAGTTAGGTTAGCCTGAGCATCCCCTTTAGCTAAAGACTCTTTATCTGCTTTCACCTGACTATTTAGCTGCCCAGCTGTTCCAATCCGAGCAACAAGAACTTCCTTATCAGTTTCAGCTAACAGCTCTTTGATATTTTGTATCAGTGATTCCCATAAATGATTTTTAGACTCACTATCCACAGACATGCTTGAGCTGTTTTTCGCACCATTACCTGAGGTGCTTGTTGCAGTGCTACTGCTGCCGCCACTACTAGTATTTGCACTTCGGCCTGTGCTTGAAATTTCTGCCGCAGCGCCAATAAAACCTTTTGTATCTCTATTCACATTAACATAGTCAACCTTATACATTCGCAACACCGGCTGATCAGGGGTTATCATCAAGACGTTACCCTTGAGCGTATAGGTTAAATCCACCTGTTTTGATAAGCGCTCTAAAATGGCAGGCAACGTTTGGTCTACTGCATTTAAAGTGACACGCCCTTGAATAGCAGGATGAATATCGACATTAAGCTTACTATCTCTTGCAATCGCAAATAACACTTCTTTGACAGGCGTATCGTAGACCACAATGCTGTATACAGGCTCTTTAGCTTTTGGCGCAGGAGGGGGCAAATAAGGGCTGTTGGTAACAGGCTTAGGAATAGCTGAAGGAGGCGTTGCTGACTTTGAGGTTAAAGCAGGTGCTGATGTGTTTTTCCCATCAATGTGCCCATTGGAAGGCTTCACTTTAGATTGATGCGAGCATGCGGAAACCCCGACCATCAGAGCCATGCATAGCAGTGTTGAAATTGTTTTATTATTAATCACAGCTTGGTTACCCCTACATTCTGCCACTTTATCTGTACGCGCTATACCTAATTTTGCATGATACCGCAAAAAAAGCAAGAAAATACAAATAGCAACAATAAGTTACAGAGATAAATCAAGGTTATTAGTGAGCTAATAACAAAAGTTGATTGCAAACTCAGCAACAGCAGAATGCTGTCCTGATTTCAATATCTAGTGAAAAAGTACCAAGACTAACAAACCCTAGCCTACGGCGATCTGATTGCCATAAAAGTTTTAATTAGGCGACACGGTATCTTTACTAATACCGGCCAGCGTTCTTAGATACGGGCGATTATTTTTAATATAAGGAGGTAAGGTTTTTAGGGCATCTAGCGCATCATCACGCTTTGCGTAAGCGCCATACAGCACCACTGTATACAAACCATCGGCCTTACGGGTGCGGTATAGATAAATATTATCTAGCTCCACTTGTCGGCTCAAACTTTCTAGCTCCTTGATCAACAGCACATCATCCACCTGCCCATTTGACAAAGGATTGGAGACTGATTTAATTTGCAACAAGACTGTTTCAGGCTTAGCAGTCTGCAACAACTTACTCATAGCCTCTAGGCGCTGACTGACTAACCCGTCTGCCTTGCGCTCCTGAGCTGAGGCAGTTTCGCTCACCCCTGCAGCCCCCTGCAATAAAGCTGGCGTATTGGGATGCGTCATTGCAGAAAAGTCAGGCGCACCCAATTGCGTATTAGTGACAGCAACTGCAGACTGTTTTGCCAAAGCAGGCAAGCTAGGCTCGACAACCGCAGGTTTGGTTAACGGAGTCTGAGGTGTTTGGGATGATTGCGATTGAGATGGTTCGGCTTTGGCTGGCAGGGCTTTGGCTGATATGGGTTTGGATGGTTGTGCTTTAGATATCTGCGCTCTAGATATCTGTGTTTTCAAACCAGACGAACTGGTGGACAACGACCGTTGCCATAAATTCAACGCCACCACACCAACACCTAAAACAACCAGCAAAATTAATAAGCCAACAAAAAAATTCTTATGTCGGCCACTTTGGCCGTATAAACTTTCTGCAAACTCGCTATCTTCAATAGCGGCTTTTACGTGCTTAGGTGTTACCTGATAGACGTTATCAGCGAATGCTGCCAACAAAGCTTTATCCGCTAAAATATTGACACGCCTTACCAACCCTTGTGCCGCATTTGATAGCTTTTTAATGGATGCGTCGGTGAACAGATGCGGGCCATGATAACCCGCAGCGCGTAATCTAAAAATCAGGTATTCACCCACATCTTTAGTTTCTAATGGGCCTAAATTAAAGCGGTAGGTAATGCGCTCACGTAACTGACGAATTTGTTCTTTGTTTAGGTTCTCGTCCAACTCAGGTTGGCCAAACAACACAATCTGCAACAGCTTATCTTGTTTCGTTTCTAGATTAGATAACAGGCGAATTTCCTCTAGCGTTGCAAGCGGCATGCCTTGCGCCTCTTCCACAAAAATAACGACCTGCCGCCCCTCTGCATGGCGGCTTAAAAGGTGCGCCTGCAAAGCCTGCATCACTTTTAATCGATCTGCATCTTTAGGCAACTCAAGCTGCAACTCAAAAGCAATCGCATGTAATACATCTTCTGGTGCTACGCTAGGGTTAGCAAGATAAATACTCTCTATACGCTCTGGTAGTATCGTTTGCAGCATGCGGCACAACATGGTTTTACCGCTACCCACTTCACCGACAACTTTAATAATCCCTTCGCCATTACTAATCGCATACACCAAAGCATCAAGCACAGCCCCTCGATTACCACCAGAAAAGAAAAAATCTGTATTTGGCGTAATCTTAAATGGCGGCTGTTGCAAACCAAAGTGTGGATAGTACAAGTGATTTCCTAGAGAGGATGATGAATGTGAATTAGTCTTCTTGTGTGTTCATACGACTGTAGAGTGTGGTGCGATTCACATTTAACAGCTTAGCCGCCTGACTTAAATTACCATGCGTCATTTTCATCGCAGCATCAATATAGGCTCGCTCCCAAGATTTAAGCACAGCATCTAAACTCACATTCACTTGGCGCTGCAAATGCTTTTGCGCTTGTGCAGTCATGCTGGCATCATCATTAAAATCAAAAGCCCCATTGTTTGACCCTTGCTCGCTTAAATCAAACTCCGCAATCAACTCATTTTCTTTGACAATCTTGCCAGAATATTTGGCAATTAAACGGATGACGACATTTCTTAGCTCGCGGACATTGCCAGGAAAATCATAATCCAGCCAACGCACTTCTGCTTTCGCATCAAGCTTGAATGGCGCTTTATCAATTTGCTTGGTATAAAACTCAACAAAGTGATCTCGCAACAAATGCTTATCATCGGCCAACTCACGCAACGGCGGCACATGCACCGTGAACACACTTAAGCGGTGGTATAAATCTGATCTAAACTTACCTGCACGCACCTCAGCCCGCAAGTCACGATTAGTGGCCGCAACAATACGTGCCCGACTCTTGCGCGTTTGGGTTTCACCAATACGCTGATACTCACCATTTTCAAGTACACGTAGTAGTTTAGCCTGTAGCTCTAAAGGTAACTCACCGATCTCATCTAGAAATAAAGTACCGTCACCAGCATCTTCAAAATAACCTGCATGCGCAGCAACTGCACCCGTGAATGCCCCTTTAGCATGACCAAACAAAATAGACTCTGCTAATAATGGAGAAACCGCAGCACAGTTCACCGATAGGTATGGATAAAGTAAGCGCTGACTGGCAAAATGAAAGCTACTCGCTACCAACTCTTTACCACTGCCAGACTCGCCCTCGATTAAGACAGGAAACGGAGAGTCTGCAAACTGCTGAATCTGCATGCGCAGAGCCTGAATAGGCAAGCTGTTACCAAGCAAGCCTCCATTTTCTTGCTCTACACGCATTTCGTTCAACTCAACATCTTGAACTTTAAGTGCGTTGAGCAACATATCTTTCAGTTTCTCAACATCACAAGGCTTAGCAATAAAATCTACTGCGCCAAGTGCCAGTGCGTGCTTCACGTTCACATCATCACTTTGGCCTGACAACACATGAATTTTAATCGTTGGAGAGTGGGTTAATAGCCCACTAATGACTTTAAAACCTTCTTCAGGGGTGTGTGGCGTAGGTGGCAAACCTAAATCGACCAACGCTAATGCAGGGGGGCCGTCCAATTGTTGAAGCAAACTCTTGAGTTGCGTATATGACTCAGCCACGCAAACCTCAAAGTATTTACTCAACACAAAATGCAGGGTATCAGTGATTAGTGGGTCATCATCAACAATCATCAATACAGGACGTAGTGCTGCCATTAACAAACCCTTTTTTTAAATTTAGATAACAACTGTAACCAATGCCACTATAGCTTGAATAGCCTGATGTATCAATACTTTCAGCCATCACCAACAACGCACTAAACGAGATTAAAACGACAGGGGTACATTTTAACTTTTTACCATGTGAGCAAAAACCCAATTAAGCAATTTACTACATCATAGTTAACGCTTAGTCTAATCAATACAAGTGTCTAGCAAGATAAGATTTGCGGATCAGCTTTCGAGTAACTCAAAATAGACGCATGCGTTACAGCCGCTTTTAAACCACGAAACATCACGCACTTTATTCTATATTTTTTTAGTAGCCGCTGGGATCACCTTCCTAAATCATCAATGACCGCTCAAAATTTGCAATGAAAGTTTCTTGTAGTTCGTTGGTATAACACCTATAGTCCACAAAAGAAACTTAACACAAGGACACCACATGAAAAAACTATTAGTAACAATCCAATTAGAGCTAGATATTCCTGACACATGGGACTTGGTAGAGCATCCCGACCAAGTGCAAGCGATTAAAATGGATGATGGGCAGTACATGCACATGAGCTTTTTGCCGATGATGACCAAAGACTTTAAAGCTGGTGCTGAGTGGTCTAGCGAATGTCCAGATGAGTTTACTGAAGAAATTTTGGATATGGTCGCAGATGAAGAGGTTTTGATGAAACTGGAGAACTAGCAAGTCTATCAAGCAACGGAATGCTAACTTGGGCTTGTTGCTTAATGACGCTAAGGAATAATCTACACAAGGTGACCGGCACCCGACTGTCACCCTGAAATCACTTTATTAACCACATAGAGGTGACTTGCAGAAAATTTGAAAAACTGAGAAACGCCGCAGCCCCTTAATTTATAGAAGAAAAGATGGGGCGCCCAAGATGGTGAAAGCGGCTACTTGTCGATCAATGTAGATTCAAACTGAATCTGATAAGACACTGTAAATAGTTTTACATGAAACCTTACAAAGCATCTTTGTATCAAAGGGTTTTAATTAAAGGACATTTGATTATGACCACCGTTATGTTGCGCAATATGATTGCGCTGCTTTTATTAACTTTCATGGGCAATGCAATGGCAACGAGTGAACCCAAGTTTGAATTATTAGAAAAATCTGATGCTTTTGAATTAAGGCAATATGATTCAATCATCATTGCTGAAGTGCTCGTGGATGGCGATATGGATGAAGCTTCTGGTAAAGGCTTTCGCTTACTTGCAGACTATATCTTTGGCAACAACATTAGCCAGTCCGGCCAGAAGGCCAAGATTGCCATGACCGCCCCGGTCACCTTAAAACCTCAATCCGAAAAAATTGCCATGACTGCACCTGTGTCCATCAAAGCGGACGCACAACAGTGGCGTGTTCATTTTGTTATGCCGGCTGAATACACCATGGAAACTCTCCCTAAACCTAATAATAGCCAAGTTAAAATAAGAGAAATCTCTGGGCGAAAAGTCGCTGTGATTCGTTTTTCTGGATTAGTGAATGAAGAAAAAACTGCACAAAAGACTAAAGAATTACAAGATTGGATGGCATCAAAAAAACTAGAGGCGCTCAGTTCGGAACCTGAGTTGGCACGTTACAACCCACCTTGGACTTTGCCGTTTTTAAGACGCAATGAAGTCATCATTCAGTATCGATAAGGCTATTAAACAGAAGATTGCGCCTAGACCCAGCGACTTAAAAAAACGCCCCATGTACGCTAGGGAATGCGCAGGGGCGAGGAGAACTGATTTGTTCATACGGAAGACTATAAGCTTACGTTTGACGAATGTCTAGCAAATCGCCATCAGAACAAACCGCACAAAAATAAAAAGGGAGCATAGGCTCCCTTTGTGCATTCCGATGAGGAATTATTTGTTCATCACGTACATTGTTACTTCAAAGCCAAAACGCATTTCAGTCGCTGCTGGTGTTGTCCACATAATATTCTCCAAAGTGTTATCTGTTTTGAACTGACAACATGTCTGTTCGAGTGAATTCATTATGCGCCTAGTTTTAAAGATAGCACTATCAGTGTTCATGAATGAGGCTTAAGTAAAATCATGAACAGTAGGCCATTTGGCAACTGACTAACCTAGCAATTTGCAATAGAGTATCAATGACTTTCATGGTGGATGTGGATTAAATGCCATTCAACTTAATTTTTTCACTTCAACCATAGACTCAAGCCATCTAGTAAGTTGTGGGTAGTCCAAATCATTTATTTTTATGAACCATTTTTGATTTATTTTATATTTTAATATTGATTAAATTGGATTTAGAATTCATCTGAACTAAATAATTGATTCCACTTTATTATTCTTAGGACGATTCAAATGCTTGATTTAATTTGGCTTACCATACTGTCCGAGTTTTCAGATTTATCTAACGTCACCCAAATTACCAAAGTAGTACTTAGGTTAATTACAGCGTCCATTCTAGGAGGACTATTGGGCTATGAGCGAGAGATGAAAGGGAAGTCAGCTGGTATCAGAACGCATATGCTAGTGGCATTGGGCGCAGCGATTTTTATCATCGTGCCACAGCAAGCAGGGGTTTCAGCTGAGGAAGTCTCAAGAGTGCTCCAAGGTCTGATTGCAGGTGTTGGCTTTCTTGGCGCAGGCGCAATTATGATAGGCCAACAAAAAGAAAATGAAACCGGGTTAACTACAGCCGCCTCTATTTGGATTACCGCGGCTATAGGTGTTACTGTTGGCATGGGTTTTGAAGCAACTGCAGTTTTAAGTACGCTGATTACTTTAGCTATTCTTGCTTTGGTACCACGCTACAGTAAGCATTTGAAAGATTAAGTGCGCTGCGCCAATTACAAAATAACTACTGAGTGGAACAAAGCGGCATGCCTTAGGATTAGAAAAGTGGTTCTAATTTTTTGCCTAATCTAAATTTAGGTTGGTATACTGAAGCAGAAGCAAACTTATCGGTCGCCTTAAAAATAGTCGCCGATACTAAAGAAGTCTCAACCCCGCCTCGTTTTGTTTTCCATAAGCGTTTTTACAAACGAGATGGAAAGAAACGATAACTTCTGAGAATGAAAGTGGCGAAAGTGAATGGCTCTGTCAAAAACTTAAGTCTTCAAATCTGCACTTGCATCTCACTGGCGCTAATGCTCTCATTGACTGGAGCTAAGATTGTTTATGCGTTTTCTCCAGACAGCCAGGCCAGTGCTCAAGTACAAAAAACTCCCCAGCAGAAACAAATACAAACCAACACGCTGATTGTTGGTAGTGAGCAAGATTTCCCGCCATTTGCCACTGGCATGACTGATGAAACCGCTGGTGGCTTTACCGTAGAACTATGGAAGGCAGTCGCAACAGAGGCGGGTCTAAACTACCACATACGCGTATTGCCTTTCACTGAACTTCTTCAGGAGTTTAAAGCAGGCAAAATAGATGTATTGATTAACCTCAATATCACAGATGAGGCTCAAGCTTATGCAGACTTCTCTGTCCCACATGCCATTTTTAAAGGCGGAATATTTGTTCGAAAGAATGAATCAAGTGTTAATTCAGAGTCTGACCTTAATGATAAATCTATCATCATGATTAAGGATGATGTAGAGACATCGTACGCGAGATCAAGGGGATGGGATAAACAATTAGTATTGGTTAATAATGCGGAAGAAGGAATGCGTTTGTTAGCCTCTGGCAAGCATGACGCCATGTTAGTCAACAAAGTTGTTGGCTTGCAATCATTAGCCAGCAATGGGATTACCAATATTAAAGCTTTAAAAGTGAACGCGGGATTTACGCAAAAGTTTGCATTTGCTGTACATGACGGTGAGTCTGATTTGTTGAGCAAAATTAACGAAGCATTTGCCATCACTAAAGCCAACAAAACCTACGATAGCATTTATGAAAAGTGGTTTGGTATTTACACAGAAAAAGAGATTGGTCTACGTGACTTACTCAAGTACATTATTCCCATTGTTTTATTGTTTACCAGCGTCTTAGCTTATTCTTTGTTTCTGCGTAGGACAGAACGCAAACAGGCTGAGTTATTGCTGAGAAACCGTCAACAGCAACTTAATTATGTGCTCGAGGCTAGTGGTCTTGGTTTCTGGGATTGGCATATCTCCTCAGGGGAAGTAGAGCGGAATCATATCTGGGCAGAGATGCTTGGATACACTTACGAGGAGATTAAGCACACCATAAACCAGTGGGCAGACTTTGTACATCCTGATGATGTCGAAAATGCCTGGAAGTCTATTAACGATGTGCTTGAAGGGCGCACCTCAGTACATGAGTTGGTGTATAGAATGCGCACTAAGAATGGTGACTACAAATGGATATTAGATCGTGCAAAAGTTGTAGAGCGTGACGCAGAAGGCAAAGCCGTTCGAATGATTGGCTCGCACAGGGATTACACCGAACGTAAAAATCTGGAATTAGAACTTACCAGACAAGCACATTTAGACTACCTCACTGGCTTGTCTAATCGCAGACACTTTATGGAGCAAGCTGAAATAGAGTTGTCACGTGCCATTCGTTACAACACACAGCTTTCTGTTTTGATGTTAGATATTGATTTCTTTAAGAACGTCAACGATACCTATGGCCATCAAGTCGGCGATGCCGTTCTGCAAGCGCTAAGTAAAGTCTGTCAAGAGACATTACGTCAAGTGGATATAGCGGGCCGCATCGGTGGTGAAGAGTTTGCCATCCTTT
Source organism: uncultured Methylotenera sp. (assembly GCA_964652655.1). Classification (GTDB taxonomy): domain Bacteria; phylum Pseudomonadota; class Gammaproteobacteria; order Burkholderiales; family Methylophilaceae; genus Methylotenera. The sequence goes on along the minus strand of CAZZDN010000007.1, from coordinate 584 downwards.
TGCCAGAAGCCGAGGTTAAAGAAGCGCTAGAAGTGGCTGAGCGTTTGCGCGAAACTGTCGCCAAAACGAAAGTGGATATACCCGTTGGTTTGCCTATACAGTTTACAGTTTCTATTGGTGTTGCTGCGGTTAATAATAAAAACGTCAATATCGACACGCTACTTAATCAAGCAGACAAAGCCTTGTATAAGGCCAAGGAAAAAGGACGCAATAAAGTTTGTGTTGACTAAGTAGAGGTTGATATCAGGCGACTGTCAGCTTAGAAGGATTCAGCAGATAATTTATGCATTCTTAATTTATTCTTAAACTCAATATTTCTATAACTTAAGCCGGCTGGAGTTGCAACTGAGACCTGCTCTAAGAACATCGGCTTGGGGTCTATTGAGCGGGATACAAGATTTAACCATTCAGGAAAATATGTACTGTGCGCCGCCTCTAGCCAATACGGAGATCAAATACGTGCAACTTGCCTTAAGGATTTCGAATAAGAAATTTACTGAAAAAAGCCTACATAGCTTACAGAAAAAATTTAGTGCATTTACTTCTGCAAGTTATTGATTTTTTTGATATAAATAGATGGGGTG
>CAZZDN010000006.1:0-32087 GCA_964652655.1 uncultured Methylotenera sp. | reverse complement strand
TCAGAACCACAATAAGTATTAGTATTTTTCAGTAAATTACTGGATATTAATGATAAAAAAGCACGCTTAAAGCGTGCTTTTTTATTGGGTTAGGTTTTTTTATCACATCTTTATCTTTCATCACAATTTTCCTTTCATCATCATTCTAATCAATGATGGGTGAGTCAATGGCTTAATTTTGAACTTGATGAAGTTCGAATGTGAGTCGTTGCGGTTTTTTAGTTCAGGCTGCTCCATGCCATGGGGTCGAAAGGTCGGCTTTGGTTCCTAAGCTCATAATATAGTCCGTTCGATTCATTACCGCCAGTGTTGCCGACTGATGCAATCGTGTCACCACTATTCACGGTTTCGCCAGGTTGTCTTAATACAGATTGGTTGTTGCCATATAGGCTCATATATCCATCACCATGGTCAAGAATAATCAGGTTACCAAACCCCCTTAGCCAATCTGCAAATACAACACGCCCCGATGCAACTGCTTTCACCTCAGCGCCTTCATTTGCTTTAATGAATAAGCCTTTCCAAGAGATACCGCTATCTTGGCGCGCTGCGCCAAAGCGATTGCTGACTTCGCCACGAACGGGCAGGCGAAGCTTGCCTTTTAATGAAGCGAAGTTAGCACCGGAGAAATTGACAGTAGGCAATTTCTCATTATTAATCGCAACGCTAGGGCTGGATGTTGATGGGTTATTAGGTGATGTCTGTTTGGCGATGGTTTTCTTTTTCGGAACAATCTTGGCCAAGCGACTCACAAGCTGTGATAAGCGCTTTTCGTCACGACTCAGTTTTTTAATTTGTCCGCGTTGCTCTGCAATCTGTTGTGAAAGTGTTTTGACAACCTTAGATTTCTCTTTCTTCTGAAGCTCGAGAATGCGCTTCTCATCGATTTGCTTTTGTTTCAAATCATTTATTTCTTGCAGTTTGGAGGCTGTCAATTCGTTCAGTTTTGCAATCTTGTTTAGATTACTTTGCATTTTGTTGATTAACTCGGCACGTGCTTTTGCTACGTATGAGTAGTAATGTAAATCACGCGCCACCTCATTTGGGCGTTGGCTTTGTAGAATCATCTGCACATAGCTTTGTTCGCCATGAATATATTGCTGATAAAGTTGGCCGCTTAACAGTTTTTGTTGTTGGCTAAGTGCCATGTTAGTTGATTTTGATTCAGCCTCCAGTTTGGCTAATTCTTTTTTATTATCAATTTGCTGTTTGCTAATTTCGTGCAGCTTCTTATTCGCACCGCTAATGGCAACTTCACTTTCTTTCAGTGCATCTGCTGCATCTTTGTGTTCTTCCTGTGCTTGGTCTAGTTCCTTTTTCAGTGCTTCTAGTTGCTTTTGTAGCTGGCTTAGCTCCTGTTTGGGTTGTTCTGGTTTTTTTTCGGCAAGACACCATGATGCGTGTAGTAACAGCGAAAGCATCAACACTAGTGCTGATGTGGTGTGCACAGTACGGTAGAGCATCATGGCCTTTGGTGTTTGACTTTAAGCTTGAAATTGAACCAGATTTTTACCAGTCATTTCTGCTGGTTGATCAACACCCATCAACTTCAGGATGGTTGGTGCCAAGTCTGAAAGCGCTCCATCGTGGCTGAGTTGAGCTTTTCGACCAATGTAAACCAGCGGGACTAGGTTGGTGGTATGTTGCGTGTGGGGTTGTTGATTCTCCGCGTCGTACATTTGCTCTACATTACCATGATCGGCTGTAATCAGAACTTCACCGCCGATACTCTGCATCGCGTTCACAACACGACCTATGCAGGTATCTAGTGTTTCTACGGCAGCAATGGCTGCTTTCAGGTTGCCAGAGTGGCCCACCATGTCGCAGTTGGCGTAGTTGCAAATAATCGTATGATATTTTTGACTAAGAATGGCTTCCTCTAGCTTCTCTGTGACTTCGTGAGCGCTCATTTCTGGTTGCAAGTCATACGTCTCAACTTTGGGCGAAGGAACGAGAATTCTGTCTTCACCAGCAAACACAGTTTCTTCACCGCCATTAAAGAAAAATGTCACGTGAGGGTATTTTTCAGTTTCTGCAATTCTGAGTTGCGTGAACCCTTGTGCAGACAAATATTCACCGAGTGTGTTTTTTACTTCCTGTGGTGGAAAAATGACCGTTGCTTTAGTTTCTTTTTTGTCATACATGGTGAGCGTGAAGAAACCCGCTAGTTGAGGTACGTGGCGACGATGGAAGCCATCAAACTCTTCAGCAAGTAGCGCATGGGTTAATTGGCGTGCACGGTCAGAGCGGAAGTTCATAAACACAGCGATATCGCCGTCTTCCATCTTGATTGGGGCCTCGCCTGCTTGGCGAATCGCAGTGGTTTTTACAAACTCATCATTCTCACCGCGCGCATATGCATCTTGCAAGCCTGCTGCGGCAGTTTCGGCTGTAAATTCACCTTCGCCTTCTGTAAATAATTTATAAGCCGCTTCAACACGTGGCCAGCGTTTGTCACGATCCATGCCATAAAAACGCCCGCTGATCGAGGCAATCTTACCCACGCCAATCGATTTGCATTGCTGCTCTAGTGCTTCAATATAGGGTGCCGCGCTGATTGGTGGTGTATCACGTCCATCAAGAAACGCGTGGACATATACTTTATTCACACCGTGAATCGCAGCCATTTTAATCATGGCATAGATGTGGTCATGATGGCTGTGTACACCGCCGTCTGATAACAGGCCAAAAATATGTAACGCTTTGTTGTTGTGCTTGATATTAGTTAGCGCAGGTACTAGGGTTGGGTGTTCAAAGAATTCACCAGAGGTAATGCTGTTGTTGATGCGTTCAATATCTTGAAACACGATACGCCCTGCACCAATGTTTAAATGGCCTACTTCTGAATTGCCCATTTGACCATCAGGTAGGCCAACATAGTGTTCAGAAGCGTTAATCAATGTATGCGGGAAGTTTTTCCATAGTGCGTCCCAGTTTGGTTTATTCGCTTGTGCGATTGCATTATTGGTGATTTCTTCGCGATAACCGAAGCCGTCTAGAATCAGCAGGCAAACTGGCGTGATATTTTTATTCGTGGACATATTTCGTCTCAATCTTTTGCATAAAATGATGATATCAATATGCACATTTTAGCGCATTTACACGTAAAATCTGATTATAAATATGTAAGTGTTAGTCGTTCATCTCCTGTTTCGACTGCTTACGATTAGCCGTATGAAATTTTGAAAGGTAAGTTGTGGAATTTATAAAAGATAATGCCTTGTTGATTGGTTTGGCTTTTGGCTCTGGCATCATGTTATTGCTCCCAAGCTTCGGCAAAGGTGCTGGTGGTGTGCCTAACTTAGGTACTGCAGAAGCAGTGACCTTGATTAACCGTAATCATGCGCTAGTGATTGATGTGCGTGATGATGCTGAATTTGCGAGTGGCCACATCGTGGATGCTAAACATATTCCGCTGAATCAATTGGCAGACCGTATGAATGAACTGGCGAAATATAAAGATAAACCCTTGTTGGTGAATTGTCAGCGTGGTGCACGCTCTGCAAAAGCCTGTGAAATTTTACGTAAAGCAGAGTTTAAGCAAGTGCATAATTTGCAAGGCGGCATCAATGCTTGGATTGAAGCAAAACTTCCTGTTGTGAAAGTGTAATCTTATGGCGAATGTTTTAATGTATACCTCGGCTGTTTGTCCTTATTGCCTGAATGCGGAGCGTTTGTTGGCGAGTAAGGGGGTGACCGAAATCAATAAAATCCGAATTGATTTGCAGCCAGAACGCCGTGAGGAGATGATGCAAAAGACAGGGCGTCGCACTGTGCCGCAAATTTACATTGATGATCGCCATATTGGCGGTTTTGATGATTTGCGCGCTTTAGACCTTGCTGGAGGGTTGGATCCTTTGCTCGCTTAACTGCCACTAGGAGCAGTGCTATTAAGTACAACGTTAATTTAGCGGAGTCTCAAATTAAACTCTGCTAAAATAGACGCTTAGGTTTGATGAAAGCTTTATTGATTTTTAAGTTCTTATGAGGCTTGTCGTTTTTATTAAACCTCGAAAGAATCTGTAACTGATTACCAATTTTAATTTATATTTTAAGTAGAAAATTATGGCACAAGAAGAAAACAACGTAGCACAAGAGCAAGCGCAACAACCAGGCTTCAGTATCGAAAAAATTTATGTGAAAGATGTTTCGTTAGAGATTCCTCATGCACCACAAATTTTTACAGACCGCACACAGCCTCAAGTCAGCATCGAGTTAAGCAACTTAGCGCAGCAAGTTGAAGAGAGCGTTTTTGAAGTGGCAATCAAAGTGACAGTGACTTCTAAAATTGCTGAGAAAACCGTGTTCTTGGTAGAGGTGACACAAGCGGGTATTTTCCAAATCCGCAACGTACCAGCAGAAAATATGGAAATGATTGTTGGCATCACTTGCCCTAATATTCTGTTCCCATACTTACGTGAGAGTGTTTCTGATTTAATCGTACGCGCAGGTTTCCAACCAGTATTGTTGAACCCAATCAACTTTGAGGCTTTATTTGCACAACAAAAGCAACAAGAAGCTGAGCAAGCGGGCTCTGTACAATAAGTGTAATGTCTCGATTTTCGAAAATTGCTTTAATTTTCGTTCTAATGCAGATGCCGTTAACGGCATCTGCATTAGACTTTAGGTCAGTTGTCGTTCCTAAAGCCATCCTATACGATGCACCATCCGTTTCAGCAAAGAAGGTGTTGTTGCTGAGTCAATCTTATCCTGTTGAAGTTGTAGTTAACCTTGGCGACTGGCTGAAGGTGCGTGATGCTCAAGGTGCGATACATTGGGTTGAAGCTAAGCAGTTATCAACTAAGCGATCAGTGATGATGATAAAAAGCCAAGCAGAGATGCGGGCTAAACCAGATGCTGCTGCAGATTTAGTGGCAACAATTGATAAAGATGTCGTACTGGAGTTAGTGGAAGCTAAAGCTAATCAGGGGTGGCTCAAGGTCAAGCATCGAGACGGCGCGACGGGATATATTTTGGTTTCATCTACTTGGGGTTTTGATTAAATGGCGAAAATAGCCGTATTAGGTGCGGGTGCATGGGGAACAGCACTGGCAATGAATATCAGCCAGCGCCATCACGTTTCACTATGGGCGCGTAATGCTGGTCATGTTTCTGGTATGCGTAAAGCGCGAGCTAATCCTCTGTATTTGGGTGATTTTAAATTTAATGACCAGTTGCAGATTGAAGATGATTTGCAAACAGCGCTAACGGGTGCTGATTTGATTTTGTCTGTGGTGCCCACTGCTGGTTTTAGAGGTATTCTCAAAGATATCAAGCAGTTGGGATCGGCTTTGCCAATTATCTGGGCACATAAAGGATTGGAACCAGAAACCGCTAAACTCCCTTATGAAGTTGCCTTAGAAGAGTTGGGCAACAAGCAAAAGTGGGGGGCGCTTTCAGGCCCTAGTTTTGCTGCAGAGTTAGTGCGAGGTTTGCCGACTGCCGTGACTTTAGCCGCTAATGATGAAGCATTCGCGAAAGAGGCCGCGTTGCTGATTCATGGTGCAAATTTGCGTGTGTATGATACGACGGATGTGATAGGCGTGTCCGTTGGTGGTGCTGTTAAAAACGTAATGGCGATAGCGGCTGGCATCTCTGATGGCATGGGTTTTGGTAATAACGCGCGCGCAGCAATGATTACGCGCGGATTGGCTGAGATGACGCGCTTTGGTTTGGCACTTGGTGCAAAGGTGGAAACCTTCATGGGTCTCGCAGGTGCAGGGGATTTAATTCTGACTTGTACGGGGCAATACTCTAGAAATAGAGAGGTAGGTTTGCAGCTTGCTAGTGGTAAAAGCTTAGCAGATATTCTGCAAGGGTTAGGTCATGTGGCGGAGGGCGTGAATACGGCGCGCGAAGTGATGCGCCGTGCTGAAACGCTAGGCGTAGATATGCCAATTACGCACGAGGTCAACCAAGCATTGACGCATGGCAAAAGTGCGCAAGATGCGGTGATGGATTTGCTTGGGCGAGAACAAAAGCCCGAGGGTGTGTAACTTGTCAGGAGGTGCAGTGGATTCAGAGCGCATCTCCCAAGTTGTCAAACAAATTTACAGTTTAGTTTCTGAGTTGGAAGTAATGTTCCCTGGCCGACATTTTACCCCTGATGGGCATATGCTAGGGAGTATAGGCGAGGTTTTGGTCGCTGATTATTATGACCTTGAACTAGTTACTGCATCTACAAAAGGCTATGATGCTCTTAAAGATGGAAAACGTATCGAGATCAAAGCAACCCAACGCAGTAGAGTAGCTTTCAGATCATCTCCAGATTACGTGTTGGTTGTTAAAATAAACGATGATGGTAGCTTTGATGAGGTTTATAACGGACCAGGAAGCTTAATTTGGGCACAGTTCTCAGGGAAGAGGTTGCCGAGCAACGGTCAATTTCAAATTGGACTTGCAAAACTCAAAAAGCTAGATTCCCTCGTGTCACCGCATACACGAATTCAACCACGCTCATTTCTGTAGCTGAAGGGCTAGGCTTTACAGTTTAATCAGCGCATTTTTGTGGTTGGTGGTAACTTCTAGCTACCACCTTCAAATCCTATTTGCCGCCAAGCTTCATAAAGTAGCACGGCAGCAGAGTTAGATAAGTTCAAGCTGCGGCTATTGGGCAACATTGGTAAGCGCACCCGATGTTCTGGCGTAAATTCGTTGCGCACTGCTTCTGATAAGCCACGTGTTTCGGGGCCAAATACAAATGCATCCCCTGCTTTAAATTGAATATGGCTGTGTGTGGTGCTACCTTTGGTCGTGATCGCAAATAGTCGGTGTCCAGCTAATGCGGATTTGCAGGCTTCCCAGTTTTCATGCACTTTTAGATTGGCATATTCGTGATAGTCTAAGCCAGCACGTTTCAATTGTTTATCTTCTAAGCTAAAACCCAGTGGCTTGACTAAGTGAAGTTGTGCGCCGGTGTTTGCACATAAGCGGATAATATTGCCTGTGTTCGGAGGAATTTCGGGTTCAAATAAAACAATATGGAACATAATGAAAGCCAGTTTTTCTTCAATTAAGTAGGTGCGGTTGATGTGGTCGAGCAGTGCGTGATTTATTTTGGCAATGTTCTTGCCATCACCCAACATTCTACATGGGCTGCTCCAGCTTGCTTCAATGTTTTAGCTAGTTCATTTAAACTGGCGCCGGTTGTCATCACATCATCCACAATTGCAACGTTTAAATTATGCAGGTTTTGTGTGCATTGAAATGCGCCTTTAATGTTCTTGATGCGTTCTTGCAGATTAAGGCTGGCTTGTGGTGGTGTGTGCTTAATGCGCAGGCAAGAGGCGTAATCTAGTTTTGTAATCAAGGATTTACTTATTAGCTTAGCAATTTCAAGTGCTTGATTAAAGCCACGTTCTTTTAGACGGTGCTGGTGCATCGGCATAGGAATGATGCAATCGACTTTATTTCTTGTTGATATGCGCTGATAGTGCTTTTCGAGAAATAGTGTTGCAAACGTATTGGCTAAGTTTAAATTGGCATTGTATTTGTAATGTTGCAGTAAGCCGTCTACTGGATAATCATAACTGAATAGTGTTGAAGTGCTATCGAAGCTAGGCGATGTGCTTAAGCAGTTGCCACATATTTCGTTGTTTGTCATTAGGGCACATTGGCGACATTGCGCCGTGTTGTGCCAAGGGAGTTGATTAAGACATGGCTCACATAAGCCAAGGTTTCCGCCTTGATGGCTTGCGCAAAGTAAGCAAGTTTGCTGTAGGCTTGGCAAAATTTGATTAAATTTTAATCTATTGTTCAAAGTTTGCAGTCAATTTTGTTGACAATGTATAATCATGTTTAAATTCTATCTCAAATTCACATCGTCATTAGATTTGTGAATATACCTTAGTGAATATACAAGGAAATATCATGCTTGAATCATCAACTCAATCTGTTACGCCCTGCGCAAGCAATGCTAATGAAGCAGTTATCAATACCGACAGTCTTAAAGCTGGCATGAGTAAATCATGCGGCACACATTCGCATGAAGAAAAAACTGTGAATCGCTGGAGCGTTGCGCAAATTGTTGAGCTGTTTGAGTTGCCATTTAGTGATTTGATGCATCGTGCACAGACCGTACATCGTGAAAATTTTGACCCAAATGCGGTGCAGGTAAGTACTTTGCTTTCTATTAAAACTGGCGGGTGCTCAGAAGATTGTGGTTACTGCCCGCAAGCTGCGCGTTACCACACAGATGTCGAAAATGAGCCGCTGATGGCGCTAGATGATGTGTTGGCCGCTGCAAAAGAGGCAAAAGATAATGGAGCAAGCCGCTTCTGTATGGGGGCTGCATGGCGCGGCCCAAAACAGCGCGATTTAGAGCCTGTGCTAAAGATGATTGCAGAAGTGAAAGCGATGGGCTTAGAGACTTGTGCCACATTGGGTATGTTAAAAGAGGGCCAAGCTGAGCAGTTGAAAGAAGCTGGTTTAGATTATTACAACCATAATCTGGATACCGCACCTGAGTTCTATGGTGAAGTGATTACCACGCGTACTTATCAGGATCGCTTAGAAACACTGGACCGTGTACGCAGCGTGGATATTAACGTCTGTAGTGGCGGTATTATCGGTATGGGCGAATCACGTAATCAACGTGCGGGTCTGCTGGCACAATTGGCCAATATGGAGCGTCCCCCGGAGAGTGTGCCTATTAACTTATTGACCCAAGTGGAAGGTACGCCACTACATGGTACGGATGAGCTTGACCCACTAGAGTTCGTGCGAACCATTGCTGCGGCACGCATCACCATGCCGAATAGCTTTGTGCGCTTGTCTGCTGGGCGCCAAAGTATGCACGAGGGTATTCAGGCATTATGTTTCCTGGCTGGTGCCAACAGTATTTTCTACGGCGAAAAGTTACTGACAACAGGCAACCCAGAAGCGGAAACCGATAAGCAGTTATTTGCCAAACTTGGCATTAACAAAATTTAGTTGTAGCCAATGTTAGCTTCTTTACAACGCGAACTTGAGCAACGCAAAGCCGATGGTTTGTTGCGTCAACGTCGTTTGTTAGATTCACCACAAGCTGAGCGTATTGTTGCCAATCAGCAGCCGTATCTTTCTTTTTGCAGTAATGATTACTTGGGTTTGGCTAATCATCCTGAGTTAATTGCCACCATGCAGAAAGCAGCTGGAGACTCTGGTGTGGGTAGCGGTGCGTCTGGCTTGATTACTGGCCATCATCGCTACCATGATGAACTGGAGCAACAGCTTGCACGCTTTGTAGAGTTGCCTGCGGCATTGCTGTTCTCTACTGGTTATATGGCGAATATTGGTGTGCTAGGTGCACTGGTAGGCCGTGGCGATGCGATTTTTGCAGATAAACTGAATCATGCTTGTTTGAACGATGGTGGTTATTTTTCGCACGCAGAGTTTCATCGTTATCCACACAATGATGTCGCTGCATTGGAAAAGTTATTGCAGGCCAGTACTGCCAAGCATAAGCTGATTGCGGCAGATGCGGTATTCAGTATGGATGGGGATATTGCGCCTATTCCAGAATATCTGGCGCTGTGCGAAAAGTATGATGCTTATTTGTATATCGATGACGCACATGGTTTTGGCGTGTTAGGTGAGCATGGCAAAGGCTCATTAAGTCACTTCAAGATTAAGTCACCACGTATCATTATGATGGCGACTTTAGGTAAAGCCGCGGGTGTGGCGGGTGCATTCGTCGCGGGTGAGCAAGTGGTGATTGATTACTTGATCCAAAAAGCTAAAAGTTATGTGTATTCTACCCCTGCGCCACCAGCTTTATCTGCTACGCTTTCTGCATCGGTGAAATTGATAGAGCAGGGTGATCATTTACGCGCAAACTTACAAAATTTGATTCAGTATCTGAAAGCGAACCTTAAGCTTAATAAATGGCGCTTAATGGATTCTGATACCACGATACAGCCTTTGGTGGTTGGTGATAATTTAGAGGCGTTGGCGCTTAGTGAGTATTTGCAAGCTCGTGGTATTTTGGTGCCGGCGATACGCCCACCGACAGTTCCTGTTGGGACTGCTAGACTTCGTATTTCGTTATCGGCGGCGCATACGCTGGAAGACATAAAAAAACTGATTGCTGTGATTCATCAAGCGGAAAGTGAGTTGGCAGTATGATTGCCAATCACCTCCACGTTGAAGTGATCGGCACAGGCCCCAATCTTGTGTTGTTGCATGGGTGGGGAATGAATGGTGCGGTATGGCAACCGCTTGTGAAAAAGCTAAGTAAGCTGTTTACGCTCCATATTATCGACTTGCCTGGCATGGGGCTAAGTCGCCCAATAGAGCCTTTTCATTTATCTGCGATTGCGGAAAAAGTGGCAGAAGTGCTTCCAGCCCATGCCGATGTCGTAGGATGGTCATTAGGCGCTCAAGTCGCCATGCGTATTGCTTTAGACTACCCAGATTTAGTGCGTCGATTGGTTCTGGTTGGTGCTACGCCTTGTTTTGTGAATAAAAGCTTTGACCAAGAAAGTGTGGAGTATAAATCTACTTGGGATATTGGCATCGAGCCAGAGGTGTTTGGCAACTTTGCAGATAATGTGAATGAAGATTATCACAAAACCATGACGCAATTTTTAACGTTGCAATGCATGGGAGCAAGCGACGCTAGAAGTACCGTGAAGTTACTGCGTAATAAATTTGCCGAGCGCCCTGCGCCTACTTCACAAACCTTATATCGCGCGCTGAATATCTTGCTGGAAACTGACTTGCGCGCAGAAATTGAACATTTAAGAAAACCCACACTGCTTGTGCATGGCGACCGCGATAGCTTGGCGCCAGTACAGGCTGCACATTGGATGATGAAAACACTACCAGCCGGCTTCTTAAGGGTAATGGCGGGTGCATCACATGCGCCCTTTCTATCGCATCAGGAACAGTTCATTGATGCAATTGTGCAATTTTTAGAACCTCAAGTGCAGTAAACACAATGACAGACGATATTTATCGCATCGATAAAGCCCGTGCACGCGCCTCATTTGGTCGTGCGGCAGAAACTTATGACGCTGCCGCTATCTTGCAAAAACAAGTACGTGAGGAAATGCTCAGTCGCCTAGATTTAGTTAAATTGAACCCACAGGTGATATTAGATGCAGGTTGTGGCACAGGTTTGGGTAGTCACGCGTTACAAAGAAAATATCCAGCATCACAAGTAGTTTCGCTGGATTTTGCTCACCCTATGCTAAAAAAAGCACGTCAAACCTACAGAAATGTCGGTGTGTTGCAAGTGCTGAAATCTTTGGTCGGTCTGGCTAAGCAAAATCTAGTATGTGGCGATATTGAAGCCTTACCCCTAGCGAGTGCTAGCGTGGGGATGGTGTGGTCTAATGTTGCCATACAATGGTGTAATGACTTAGATGCAGCCTTACAGGAATTTCACCGTGTATTACAGCCAGAGGGTTTGCTCACATTCAGTACGTTTGGGCCAGATACCCTGCGTGAGCTTAGAGTTGCCACGAGTAGTGCTAGCGGCTACACCAGTATCAGTCGTTTTATTGATATGCATGATATTGGTGATGCTCTAGTGCGGGCTGGTTTTAGCGCGCCAGTATTAGATGTGGAACGTTTTACGCTGACCTATGATGATGTGAAAAGTGTGATGCGAGACCTAAAAAGTATAGGGGCGCATAATGCGACAGATGGCAGGGCCAGAGGTCTTTCAGGTCGTGGATTCTTTACCAAACTAGCGTCTGCCTATGAGCAATTCAGGCAAGATGGAAAATTGCCTGCGACTTTTGAAGTGGTGTATGGTCATGCATGGCGTGCAAAAGACAAAGCAATACAACCTGATGGCGCTATGCCGATTCATTTTATGCCTAGAAAATAACCAAGCGCTTCGCGCTATTGATTCCTATGAAACAATCATATTTTGTCATCGGCACTGATACCAACGTAGGTAAAACCTATGTGGCAAGTGCATTAGTGCGTCATTTTGCTGCAAAAGGTTATTCAACAATAGGAATGAAACCGATTGCTTCAGGCTGTATGCGTGACGGGAATGGTGTGTTGCTTAACGATGATGTGTCGGCGTTAGCTGCGGCTAGTAATGTGCCTGCATCATTAGACTTGATTAATCCTTATCGCTTTGAGCCTGCAATCGCTCCACATATCGCTGCTGCGCAAGTAGAAAAAATTGTTGATTCCGAGGTGATCAAGCTGGCGTATCAGCAATTAAAAGCGTTAGCAGATGTGGTGATTGTAGAAGGCGCTGGTGGCTTTCTTGTCCCATTGAATAATCAGGAAACCTTAGCAGACTTGGCGGTTTTGCTGAATATTCCAGTCATTCTAGTTGTGGGTATGCGTTTGGGGTGCATCAATCATGCATTGCTGACGGTTGAGGCAATCAAGTCACGTGGATTAACACTGGCTGGCTGGGTCGCGAATCGAGTCGATGCGGAGATGCCTGTTTTTGAGGAAAACTTAGTGAGCCTGCAACAGCGCATTGCTGCGCCATGTATCAGTGTTGTAGGCTGGCAAGAGGAAGTCGTATTCAACGCCAATTGGTAATGTGTTACCAATCGAATTAAGCCTAGACTGCTATCGTTTACTCTGACACACTGGCGCCTTCAACAACGACCTTGTAAAGATTGATTGCTTTCGGATCTGCAATTCGGGCACCAATCGCTACCTGATTGCGTTTACCTGGTGCTACGCCTTGAATCAATAATGGTTGACTTTGACCAACAACACGGCCATTCGCGTTGTACTGAATAATGCGCACTTGTACTTGCTTCATGGCGACTGGTGTGTCGTTTTGAACCACAGCAAACAAATACCCTAGGTTGTCGCTCTGAACGCCTGATTTAATATACTTAGCAGGATTACGTGGCAAATCAATACGAACGGCTCTGCCGATTGCTTCTTTGCCAATATCTGAATTGGAGCTTGCTGCAAGCTGATAATGCTGTAACGCAATGTCCGTTTGCCCACGACCTTCTGCGATTTGTCCTAGAAGCGCATGGCCAGGTGCCGTAGGTAGTAATTCATTTGCACGTTTCAAATAAGGCTCAGCTTCGGCTTTTTTACCCATGTTGAATAAAGCAATGCCACTTTGAATATGGGGTTTGAAGTAATCTGGCTGCATGTTGATGGCTTTTGCATAAAGCTTCAATGCATCTTGTGGTTTTTTCTCGGTCAGCGCAATATCACCTAGTAGCTCTTGAAAACGCGCTTCTCTCGGTTCAATAGCAATGGCTTGATTGACTAAGCTTCTTGCCTTTTCCACATTTTTTTCACTGAGTGCCTTCACTGCATCATCGTATGCTTTATAGGCACTTTGTGTGGCTCTTAGCTTAGCAGTTTTTTGTTGATAGACATCTTTACCCCAGTCGCCACCTGCGCCAATTTGAGCCAGTGTTGCTTTGTTGGCAGCAACCCTTGTTGCAGAAGGCGGGTGGCTTGCAAATAAGCCCTCGATAAAGTTACTTTTTCTATCTGCACTCAGTCTTACAAAGGTTTCCTGTAACGTTACTGCGGCCGCTGGATCGTAGCCAGCCTTTTTCATATATTGCATGCCATATAAATCAGACTCGCTTTCAGCGTCACGGCCATATTTACTGTTAATGAGCTGAGCACCTGCTTGTGCGCCACCAACTATCAGATTTGCGTAGTCTGTATTTTGTGCGCCGATACCAACAGCAATCATAGCCCCTTGTAAGAAAATGCCACGCTCCATGCCCTGTGCACCATGCCGTGCTGCCGCATGCACTAACTCATGTCCCATTACAGCCGCTAATTCAGCCTCGCTGTTTAGTTCATAAAGCAATCCTCGGTTAAACGCAATTTTGCCACCAGGCATGGCCCATGCGTTAGGTACAGAGTCATTCAGCAGATTAAACTCATACGGTAATTTGCGATCAGAAACTGCTGCTAGTTTATTGCCTACACTTTGTATGTAGGCGGTTAATTCAGGGTCGAGCACATAATCTCCCCCTTGAGATTGACGGGTAGGCGCGTAGTTTTGGGTACCGATAGAGATTTCCTGCGCTTCAGATACAAACTGAAACTCTCGCTTTTTAGTCACGGGGTTGATGCCGCATGCACTCGTTATCATTGAGATTATTAATAACAATCCCAAGGCCAGTTTTTGGTCAGTATTTTTTAGATAGTATTTCATGATCGTAAGCTCGTATAGATGAGTGCATGACACAGCGTATAGTATTTTATGCTGATAGATTTCGCTTGAACAGTTAGCGTTACGCCTTAATTTCTGGTTTATGTATAGAGTCGATGCAATTTAATATAATCTATGACAGCATCTGGCATTAGGTAGCGCGTCGAGAGGCCGTCTTTAAATGCATTGCGAATCGCCGTAGAAGAGATATCTAATGCAGTAATCTGACGCATGGTGATATGACCTGCAGGACTAGCATGTAAGTCATCACCCAGTTCGGTGTAATGGTGCTGTAGAAAATTTTCTAGGGCGGGCGATAATGTACTGCTCGTTTTGGCTGTGTTGGTTTGAGGGCGTTGTACCAAAGCAATATGGCACAGTGTAATGATTTCTTGCCAGCGGTGCCAAGTGTCAAATTGTTTAAATGCGTCACTACCCATGAATAAGATGATGCTAGTTTCTTTGCCTAGCTCTTCGCGTAATTGCGTTAGTGTATCAATTGTGTATGACTGACCGTCACGCTTGAGTTCTTGATCATCTAATTGAAATAATGGATTGTCCGCAACAGCCAGATTGACCATGGCAAGGCGATGCAATGCACTAATGTTGTGGGTACTTTTATGGGGTGGGTTAGCTGCTGGGATAAAGCGAATGGTGTCAATCGCTAGCTCTTCAGCCAACTCTTGTGCCATGCGTAAGTGACCATAATGCACTGGATTAAAAGTACCGCCAAGAATGCCGATGGTTTTCATGCGATTGGAGTTGATAAAGGAGCAGCGTGGCTAATCATCACAGCCACGCTCATTCTTTTTTAGATTAAGCGCGCACATGCCCATCACCTAATACGATGTATTTAAGTGAGGTTAGTCCTTCTAGTCCAACTGGGCCACGTGCATGTAGTTTGTCGGTTGAAATACCAATTTCAGCACCGAACCCATACTCAAAACCATCTGCAAAACGCGTAGAGGCGTTCACCATGACACTGCTTGAGTCTACCTCACGTAAAAATTTACGTGCTTTTGTGTAGTTTTCAGTCACAATCGCTTCGGTATGTTGTGAAGAGTGTTGGTTGATATGGGCAATCGCCTCATCCAAGCCACTCACCACTTTGCATGAGATGATTGCCGCGAGGTATTCCGTGTAGTAATCTTCTTCAGTCGCTGGTAACGCTTGGCTGACGAGTGCGCAAGTTTCTGCACAACCTCTGATTTCAATCCCGTGAGATGTGAGCATCGCGGCTAGTTTAGGTAACATCTCTTTAGCCACTGAGCGTGCAATTAGCAACGATTCCGTAGTGTTGCAGGTGCCAAGACGTTGTGTTTTGCTGTTTTCTAATATGCGCAATGCTTTATCAAGGTCTGCATCATCATCCACGTATACATGACAATTGCCATCTAAATGCTTAATCACTGGAATACGTGCATCATTAGAAATGCGTTCAATCAACCCTTTGCCGCCACGTGGCACAATGACATCCACGTATTGTTTCATGGTAATGAGTTCACCTACTGCTGCACGGTCAGTGGTTTCTACAATTTGCACTGCTGTTGTTGGTAAGCCTGCCGCCGCTAGGCCTTCATGCACAAGTTTGGCCAAGGCTTGGTTACAATGAATCGCTTCACTGCCACCGCGTAGAATGGCTGCATTGCCTGATTTAATGCACAGGCCCGCAGCGTCAACCGTTACATTCGGACGAGCCTCGTAAATGATGCCAATAACACCAAGTGGTACGCGCATTTGACCAATCTGAATGCCGCTTGGACGATATTTGAAATTGCTCATCTCACCGATAGGGTCAGCTAGACTGGCAATCTGATTGAGGCCTTCAGCCATGCTAACGATGGACTTCTCTGTAATGGTTAGCCTATCCAACATTGCAGGCTCTAAACCGTTGGCTCTAGCTGCTTCTAAGTCCAATTGGTTGGCAGCAAGTAAGGCGCTTTTTTCACGTAAAATGGCAGTTGCAATTGCGCTGAGCGCAATATTTTTTTGATTGGTGTCGGCGCTCGCCATTAAACGAGAGGCTTTACGCGCTTCTATACCAATATTTTGCATGTATTGTTGTATGTTCATGATTAATTATACTTTTTATTAAAGACAATAAAAACACTTTTGCAGCACAGATGCGCATGCCCAGGTTGGGTCTGGCGCTAAACTAGGGAAAGAAAGCGATTGGTCGATAGGTAGGCTAGCGTGCGCGTACTTTCGCCAACCCAAAACAGAGCCGTGATATTTCTAACCATGCATCACCTAACATCACGCCTTTGGCCATTTTATCAATATCGGCTAATTTCTGTAGTGCGGCTTCTAGTTGCCGCAAGCTTAAACGTGAGATTGCGCGCTTTACTAGTGTTTGCTTATCGCCATAAATACGTGCGCTGGTCATTGCGCTAGCGAGATTTGCGCCACGCATCTCTGCTTGCTTAATACGCACTAACGGCCTTAATACCCAAATAAGAGGGTTCATCACCGCAACAGCAGTTTCGCCCTCATCTTGTAGCCCTTGTAAAATCCTTGTTGCGCGCTCTGCATCGCCAGCAAGCACTGCCTCACCAAGTTGAAAAGCATCGTAACGAGATACATTGAGTACTGCTTCGCGTACAGTCTCCTCTGATAATTCGCCTTGTGGGTAAAGTAAACTGAGTTTCTCCACCTCTTGATTGGCGGCAAGCAAATTGCCTTCCACCTGATGAGCCAGAAACTCTAACGTTTGCTGGCTGGTATATTGGCCATGTTGTGCCAAGCGGCCTGCAATCCATTTCGGTAGGCTTGCTGCATCCACTTCGTTAAGTGAAATCAACTGTGCATGTGACTCTAAAGCAGCAAACCATGCGCTATTTTTTGCATCACGCTCAAGTGTAGGTAAGATGATAATAATGGTTGTGTCAGGTAGCGCTTTAGCCGTTAGTGCTTGTAATGCTTTACCACCTTCTAACCCTGGTTTGCCATTAGGAATGTTTAACTCTAATAAGCGGCGGCTTGAGAATAATGAAATCGATTGGCCAAAGTTTTGAACTTGTTGCCAGTTGAAGTTGCGCTCCACAATTAGACTGGTGCGCTCATCATACCCTTGCGATATTGCTTCAGTGCGAATTGCATCTAAGCTTTCCCGTTGTGCTAAAGGCTCATCACCAATCAATACGTAAATTGATTGTAAGCCTTGCTTTAAATGAGGCGCTAGTTGGGCTTGGGTTAAGCGCATAGGCGAGACTTATTTTTCTGAATTGGTGGCAGAGAGTCTACGCAGGATTGCGCGAACGGCATCTTTGCGCATATCTAGGTTTAATCCTGCTTCTTCTTCAGCTTTACCTAATAAAGCATTATCGTTATATGAAAAATCTCGACGAATTTGTATGGTTTGAACCTTACCCCATAATGGACTGCTTTGCGCTCTCGTTCTAAAGTTAACAGAGTAATACAACTCAAACTCACGTACTAAACCACGACCACTCAAGGAAAGAATCCGTTTCTCGCTGGTCTCATTCATGAGTTCAAGCAACATTTCTGCATCTTCAGCTTGTGATACTATTTTTACGCCATTCACTTCAAGTGCGAGCTTGAGATCTTTCTTAATACTAAGCTCTGCTCCTTGTAGGTTCAATTTTGTAAACGATAAAGGAGCCGAGCCACGTAATTGAAAGCCGCATGCCGTCAATAGCAGCGCAATGAAAAACACCCAACTTAATTGACGTGTAAAGTTTAAGTTCAGGTATTGCATGGTTTACCCCACAACTACGTTAATCAGTTTATTCGGCACCACAATCACTTTACGTACGCTCATGTTTTCCTCAATGAATTTCTGTACGCATGGTTGTTCTAGCGCGAGTTTCTCTAAATTTTCTTTGCTCTCGGTTTTTGCTGCAGTGATGCTGCCGCGTAGTTTACCGTTCACTTGAATCATATATTCTATGGTGTCTTGTACCGTGGCTGAAGCGTCTGCTGTTGGCCAGCCTGCATCTAATATGTGGCTATTAGGGCATAGTTCAGTCCATAGTGCTTGACATATATGCGGCACGATAGGGGAGAGCAATAGTGCGACGTTTTGCAATACTTCTTGTCTTACCTGGCGTGTAATATCATCTGTACCTTCAACTTTGGCTAGGCTATTCATCAATTCCATCACCGATGAAATCGCTGTATTGAAGCTGTGGCGTCGGCCATAGTCATCTGCCACTTTTTCAATGGTCAAATGTAATTGACGGCGAAGTGTTTTCAACTCCGCACTTAATTCGCCTGTGGTGTAAGCAGCGGTCGCACCCAGTGCAACATGGTCATACGTGGCTTGCCACAGTCTGCGCAAGAAGCGATGCGCGCCTTGCACGCCACTGTCTGCCCACTCCAGACTTTGCTCTGGTGGTGCGGCAAACATCATGAACAAACGAGCGGTGTCCGCGCCGTAAGTATCAATTAACTCTTGTGGGTCCACTGTGTTGCCTTTGGACTTACTCATTTTTGTGCCTTCTTTTAGCACCATACCTTGTGTGAGTAAGTTCCTAAATGGTTCATCGTTTTTAATTAAGCCAACATCGCGCATCAGTTTATTGAAGAAACGTGCGTATAGTAGATGCAAGATTGCATGCTCGATACCGCCCACATATTGGTCAACAGGCAACCAGTAGTTAGCGCGCTCATCTGCCATTGCTGTGTTACTGTCAAAGCTGGCGTAGCGTGCAAAATACCAGGATGACTCAAAGAACGTATCCAAGGTGTCGGTTTCGCGTGTAGCTTTGCCGCTACAGGTTGGGCAAGTGGTTTCATAAAAACCAGGGTCTTTTTTAATCGGCGAGCCTACGCCATCCATCACTACATCTTCAGGCAAAACCACAGGCAGTTGTTCGACCGGCACAGGTACTTCACCGCAGTTTGCGCAGTGCACGATAGGGATAGGGCAACCCCAGTAACGTTGGCGTGATACCCCCCAGTCGCGTAAGCGATATTGCGTGCGACGTTTACCTAGATTCTTAGCTGATAGTGCAGTAGCTATCGCAGCGCTAGCGCCATCAAAATCTAAGCCGTTAAATTCATCTGAGTCAAATAAAATGCCGTGTTCTGTCATCGGCAAAGTGTCAGCATCCGTCAGTTTAATGACAGCCTTGACTGGTAACTGATATTTGCTGGCAAATTCAAAGTCGCGCTCATCATGTGCTGGCACAGCCATGACTGCACCTTCACCGTAGCTCGCTAATACGTAGTTTGCTATCCACACTGGCAATTGTTCGCCATTCAATGGGTGCTTTACATATAATCCGGTAGGCATGCCTTTTTTCTCGGCGGTGGCGATGTCAGCTTCTGCCACACTGCCGCGTTTACATTCAGCGATAAATTCAGCCAGTGCCGGGTTGTCTGTAGCGGCCAACGCTGCTAGTGCGTGTTCTGCTGCAACTGCTACATAAGTTGCACCCATTAAAGTGTCTGGGCGCGTGGTGTACACTTTGAGGTTGCCTGTTTGCCCAATAATTGGGAACTCAACCTCGCAACCGTAGCTTTTGCCTATCCAGTTACGTTGCATCGTTTTTACTTGCTCAGGCCAGCCTTCCAGCTTATCTAAGTCATTGAGCAACTCTTCTGCATACGCAGTGATTTTCATAAAATATTGTGGAATATCACGTTTTTCTACTAACGCACCACTACGCCAACCTCGACCATCAATCACTTGCTCGTTAGCCAATACGGTACCATCGACTGGGTCCCAGTTCACGGTAGAGGTTTTTTTGTAAATCAGGCCTTTTTTGAATAGCTCAGTAAATAGCCATTGTTCCCATTTGTAATATTCCGGTTTACACGTGGCAATTTCACGATTCCAGTCCACACCCAAGCCTAACTGTTTTAGTTGAGCTTTCATGTGTTCAATGTTGCTGTAAGTCCAAGCGGCTGGGGCAGTTTCATTTTTGATGGCCGCATTCTCTGCAGGCAGACCAAACGCATCCCAACCCATCGGTTGCATCACGTTAAAGCCTTTCATTTTATGAAAGCGGCTTAATACATCACCAATCGTATAGTTACGTACATGCCCCATATGCAGGCGGCCACTAGGGTATGGAAACATCGACAAACAATAGTATTTAGGTTTGTCCGATTGTTCGGATGCGGCAAAAGTTTGATTTGCTTCCCAGTAGTCTTGTGCAGATTGTTCGATCTCTTTGAATGGATATTGCTGATGCATGTGAGTAACTTAAAGATTAATTTTTAGATTACATGATTATACAACATGATGATGGATTGGTTGGTCGGTCTAGACTGACGGGAACGTTAGTTTAATTACTTAGTTAATGTAAACTCAGCAATTAAAATGGATTTTAAGCCCTTCGGATTTATCCATTAATGTAATGAAATTAATGCTACGAATCTGGCATCAACGAAAAGTGGATTGGATGTTAAGGTGATATTTGCTTATCCCGAAATAGACCAAATGAATTGGTGCACAGCAAAAAGCGCATACTTGATTGATTATTTGGCAGAATAAGCAAACGCTATTGCCAATTCAAATGTCATTTTTAATTGTTACAAAGTGAGCGTAATTCAGTTTGCAAACATCTGTTGCCTGCAGTGCTGATCTAGCTTGAGGTAGTGCTACGATTCTTCGATGATTTTATCTCTGAGTTTTCTTAAGCCTTCTGGCATTGTTAGCGTTTCACGATCCCAGTTTTCTAGAGTCAGAATTTCGTCCAGAGTTGCTTCCATCCGGGCATGATTAATGGTGACTGTTTCAGCAATCAACTCATGTACCTTAGCGTTTAGAGGGCTATCATTCAGACAGTTTTGTTGATATTCATACAGTTGGCGCATATCTAACAGTTCTTTTGCTACTTGGGCAGGGCACGCGCACATATAGATAAGAGAGGCCTCAATAATACGTTCAAGCATTTCATCTTCAAATGTTTTCTTTAGCATAAGGACCTCTCCTAACAATAAGTTTGTATTAATTCATTTTAATATCATTCTTTGTAATGATGTGCTTTAGTTTAAACCAATGCCGTAAAAATATTATCACGAATTGTATTCATGTCACCTAAACCGTTCACGAATACGTGTTTGGGTGCGCCAGCTGCACCGCTTTTTGCCCAGTCTGCGTAGTATTTTACTAACGGTTTAGTTTGGCTGTGATACACATCTAAACGAGTTTTCACTGTTTCTGCTACGTCATCTGGGCGTTGCACCAAGTCTTCACCGGTGACGTCATCTTTACCCTCTACTTTTGGCGGGTTAAATTTAACGTGGTAGGTACGGCCGCTTGCTGGATGGCTACGACGGCCGCTCATGCGCTCAATAATCGCTTCATCAGGCACATCAATTTCTACGACGTAATCAATCCCTACACCTGCGTTTTTCATGGCATCTGCCTGTGGAATGGTACGTGGGAAACCATCGAATAAAAAGCCGTTTGCACAGTCCGCTTCTTTAATACGTTCGCTGACTAAACCAATAATGACTGCGTCTGGCACTAAACCTCCGCTATCCATAAATGCTTTAGCTTCTAGACCAAGCGGGGTGCCAGCTTTTACTGCGGCACGTAGCATATCGCCAGTAGAGATCTGTGGAATGTTGAATTTCTCTTTGATGAAGGTAGCTTGGGTGCCTTTGCCAGCGCCTGGCGCGCCTAAAAGAATGATACGCATTGTTGGAAAGTCCTTAATAGTAAATTTGAAAATAGATTTTATCTTAAAAACGATATTCACCCCAGTGGGGTTGGGTGCTTTAATTATGTCGGCTCAGATAGTTGCTGATTTTTACGAAGTCAGCAACGCTTAGGTTTTCTGCGCGGTGTTGTGAGTCAATGTTTAAGTCCTTAAAGCCATCGTCATCTAGCAAACCTTTGAGCGTATTGCGTAGTGTTTTTCTGCGCTGGCCAAACGCAGCGGTGACTACTTGCGCAAACAAAGCTTCATCATCTGCTGGATATGGCAAAGATGCATGTGGCACACAGCGCACAAATGCTGACTCCACTTTAGGCGCCGGGTCAAAAGCTTCTGGTGGTACGGTGAATAGGTACTCCATTTGCAGGCGGTATTGCAGCATCACGCTTAGCCGTCCGTAAGCTGCTGTAGATGGTTCGGCCACCATCCGCTCAACGACTTCTTTTTGCAACATAAAGTGCATGTCGATGATTGAGGCGACATTGTCCAGTAAATGAAACAGGATGGGTGTAGAAATATTGTACGGTAAGTTACCAACGACTCTGATGGCGCTACCTAAGCTTGAAAAATCAAACTTAAGTGCATCTGAATTGTGGATGGTGATCTTTTTTTGCACATAGGTTTTTTCCATCCAAGTGATAATGTCTCTATCCACCTCGACCACATGTAGCATCTCTAGTTGCTGCATTAATGGTTGTGTGAGCGCACCTAAGCCTGGCCCGATTTCTACCATCAAGTCGTTGGTTTTGGGCGAAATAGCGTCCACTAGACTGGAAATAATGGCTTGGTCTGTTAGGAAGTTTTGCCCGAAGCGTTTTTTTGCAATGTGTTTCATGGTGTTAGCCAATCCATGGCGTTAATCAATCATAGGTAAATGCATGTAGATACTTACATAACACTTGATGGTTTGTTTTTGCTAAGCTGAATCGCGAGCTCGATAGCGGCGAGTAAGCTGCCAATTTCAATATTGCCAGTTCCTGCCAAATCTAGTGCTGTACCATGGTCAACGGAGGTGCGAATGATCGGTAGGCCAAGTGTCACATTGACGCCTTCACCAAAGCTGGCATGTTTGAGTACTGGCAATCCCTGATCATGGTACATGGCAAGTACCGCATCTGCATGTTTCAAATGATGCTTGGCAAATAGTGTGTCGGCAGGGAGGGCGCCAATTAGGTTCATACCTTCGTGACGCAGCTTTGTTAGTACTGGGTTAATTACATCTATTTCTTCACGGCCTAAATAGCCATCTTCGCCTGCATGAGGGTTTAGTCCTGCAACTAATATGCGCGGATTTTTAATCCCGAATTGATGAACCAAATCATGGTGCAGAATACGTATTGTAGTTTCTAAGCTGTGCTTGGTAATTGCATCTGGCACTTCTTTCAGTGCTAAGTGCGTAGTGGCAAGTGCAACGCGCATGCTATCTGCTTGATGACCAGAAACCAGCATCATCACGACTTGTTTGGTATCGGTCAGTTCGGCCAAAAATTCAGTATGGCCGCTGAACGCGATGCCTGCATCGTTAATAATCCCTTTGTGCACTGGTGCGGTAACCATGGCGTCGAACTCTGTGTTGATGCATCCCGCTGCTGCAATTTTTAAGGTTTCTAGCACATATGGGCTATTATTGGCATTTAGCTGGCCAGCAACCACAGGTTGCGCAATAGCTTGATGCATTACCGTCAGTGAGCCGTTACCTAGATGTTGCTGCCTGACGTTGACGTCATAAGTCACTATATGGAGTGGGCGTTTAAGCACTTGCGCACGGGCTTTTAGCATTGCCATATCAGCAATCACCACAAGCTCGGCGTTGAGAGTCTGCTCTGCCAGCATGATGCACAAATCGGGCCCGATGCCAGCAGGCTCACCCGCGGTTACTACAATACGAGGTAACTGTTGAGTCACGTTAAACGGATGCTATTAAAATTTATCTTCAAGTCTGAGTTCAACAAAAGCGCGGTCACGCAGTTCACGAACCCAATCTTGATAAGCTTCATCGGCTTTCCTAGCACGAATCTCTTGTCGCGCTTTTAAGCGAGCGGCCTCTTTGCTCATATCTTGCTTACGACGCTCAAGAACTTGGATGATATGCCAGCCAAAAGGACTGAGTACTGGCTCGCTAATTTCATCTTGCTTCAGACTGTTCATGGCTTTTTCAAATTGAGGTACGGTGTCACCTGGGTTAACCCAGCCTAGGTCACCACCGTTAGATGCCGTGCCATCTTCAGAGAATTGGCGCGCCAAAACTTCAAAATTTTCGCCATTATCTAGACGCTCTTTGATCCCGTCCATTTTTTGCTTAGCATCTTTTTCTGACATAATTTCTGATAACTTAATCAGAATGTGACGCGCATGGGTTTGCTCAATAATCAGTGGGGAGCTACCACCGCGCTTGTCATTGAGCTTTAAAATGTGAAATCCGTTAGGACTACGTAGCGGCGCTGAAACATCGCCTTTTTGCATAGTTTTTAAGGCATCTAAGAATAAAGCGGGAACTTGACCACTAGACTTCCACCCAATATTGCCCCCCTCTAGTGCATTAGGTGCATCTGAGAAGCTAGCAGATACTTTTGCGAAACTTGTACCTGCTGCAATTGCAGAAAGTGCTTCATCTACTTTTGTTTTTGCTTTTTGAACATCTTCTGTTGCGGCTTCTTCTGGAACGCGAATCAAAATATGCGATATTTCATATTCATCTTGATTTTGATTGCTTGAAGATTGAGTAGTCAAATAATTATCTATTTCTGATTCACTCACGTTGACACGGCTTTCAACTTCACGTTCACGCAATCTGGCAATGATGATTTCGTTACGGATATCAGCCCTAAATTTACGGATACTGATTCCATCTTGATTTAGAGCATCATGAAATTGACGAATCGTCATTTTATTTTGCTCTGCGATACGCTCTATGGTTTTGTCTAGCTGCACATCGTCTACTTTAATGCCAGTTTGTGCCGCATATTGCAGTTGTAATGCATCAGAAATTAGGCGCTCAAGAATTTGTTTACGTAAGATATTTTCTTCTGGGAGTTCTGTCCCTTGTTTACGTAATTGCGCGCTAAGCGAGGTGATGCGGTTTTCTAGTTCTTGTTCTGTAATGACTGTCTGGTCAACAATAGCGACGATGCGATCCATTTTGACCACATCCGCCGCAAACACGCCAGATTGGCTAAAGCCTAAGGCGATAATAAATAAAGTTTTAATGTAGTTACGCAACATAGTTACTCGTAATATGATGGTTGTGGATTGTCCGGAATGAAACTGGAACTCACATAGCCTGGAACATTTCGTTTAATCACAGCTAATGGGTTGGCGCCGATCGAAGCTAAGCCACCGAGTTCCAGTTGGAAAAAGAATGCATAGTTTGCATCTGCTGTAGCTGTACTGACGCGTTGCATAACGCCACGTGCTTGCCAGCAACCTGCATCATACTCTAAACCAGCAAGGGTTTCGATGATGCTTTTTTCACGCATTGAGTAGTTGACACGACCAATACCATACCAGCCTTTGCTTAATGGCCACTGACTTGCAATATTGAATTGGTCAAGTAAGTCTTGTCTATAGCTATAACTTAAATTGAGTGTCTTACCTGGTTCTGGGTTATAGCGACCCGTTACCGTGGTTCTTACCGCAGTGGAGTCGTCTGTATTGTATTGCCAGAAAGTGTCAAGTCTCCAGCTGTTCTTTAACTGCCCTGTAACGCCTGCAATCAGATCTGAGCTGTTACTTTTTCTGTAAGAAGATAGATTGTTGTAATCTAGCGCTACTGTTTGATCGGAAAAATAGTAACGTTGACCAATCGATGCAGATAAACGCTCTGTGCCACTACTACTCTCGATAAAACGTGAAGTGAGTGCAAAACTTAGCTGGTTTGCATCGTTAATTCGGTCGTTACCAGTAAATTGATTTTCCATAAATAATGTGGAAAAGTTGATGTCGGTAACGCTACTATCAAATACTGGAATTTTTGCTTGATTACGATCGGGTATGTAAACGTAGAACATACGCGGTTCGATTGTTTGGGAATATGCACGATTTGAAATTTTGAAATCACGATCAAAATACAAGCCACTGTCCAAGCTGAATATAGGGACTGTTCGCTGTTGTGAATCTTGATTTTCGGCAACATTGTTTAAGCTATAGTTAGTATGATGAATGCCAAACTTAGGCGTGATATAGCCGTAAGATTTTGTAAGCGGCACGGTAATGCTTGGATATAGCGTCACTCGCGTTCCAGTTGGTCTGGTTGAGCTGTCTTGATTGTTGTCAAAAGCAACCAGCTGACTATAGAGCTTAAAATTAATATCTTTATAGCTCTTGTCGCCAATTAATGTCATTTGCGGTAGACGTTCGTACGGAAATGATACTTTATCTAAGGTCTGGAATTTTTGTGCAATTGCATTAAAACGCCAAGTCTCATCTGCGTAATCAACATTAAATTGTTGTGGTAAGTTAATACGACTGGTGGTGACAATTCGAGTGGATAATTCAGAAAAATATTGATTGTCAGATACCTTTTCTAAGCTGTAACCAGCTGACCATCCGTTATTAAATTGATGGCGATGCTTCAAGTTTGCAAAGTAGCGAGACTCATTACTTAGGCTGTCACTGGGTAAATACTCAATATTGTTAGTTCCTGAGAAATTTTCCTCCAGATATCTAAACTCACCTTGTAATTGGACGCCGCGCTTACTGAGCGCACGCACAGCAAAGGTTGCATCCATATTGGGGGCAATATTCCAGTAAAATGGGGTCAGCACTTCAAAACCGCTGCGACTTGTACTACCAACTGTTGGTGCCAGTAAGCCACTTTTACGTTGATTGTTGAATGAAAAATCTATCCATGGCGTATACAGTAAAGGTACACCTTTGAATTCAATATAAGCATTTTTAGCACTACCTGAACTGGTGTAATTGTTCAGTGATATTTCACTGGCTTTGATGTACCAGTCTTCTGTGCCGGCAGGACAAGAGGTATAGCGCGCATCTACCATGCGCTTTTTGTTTTCTCCATCAAAATAAATGGCTTCTGCATTACCGCGAATGGTGGATGGTCTTGACGATAATTGGTTGCCGCTGAAGTTGTTAGTCCCCGTCGCGTCATCTAAGAACATATTCGCTCGCGCTTCGTTTGCGCCAGATTGGGGATACTTGCCATCTAATGGCATTGTCATCTCGTTTGACGGCTTTGGTAAGTTGAGTTGTTTCTCGATAATAATTGATGCATCACGCATCTCGCCTATGCTTTCAGATAAGCGCATGCGCAACTCTGGACCGGTTATTTTAGCGCCGTCAACTTCAATACGAGCATTGCCAATGACATGTAGTTCATCGTTTTGTACGTTATATTCTATGGTGTCGCCATAAGCACTTTGATTCCCTTGATGAATCTCAGCATTACCGACAGCTCTCATTTTTCTGTCAAGATGCAGCTCTAGCTTGTCGCCGTCAATCACTATTCCACTGGAATCTTGCTCACTAGTGGCTGAGTTTTCTGATAGCGAAGCCTCTTGTAATGTGTTTTCATTGGCGTGCAATTGCAGCGCGTATGCAAAAACAATAGGAGAAACAGCAGCTAAAAAACGACTTTTTAGCATGCACAAACCATCGAGCGATGTATAGGGGTTAACGATGAAATTAAAAGCACGGGTATATAGGCAAACGGTTTTATTTTATCAATGTTAAAATCTCATATATTGCTATTTTTGGCAATCAAAAAAATAGACTTCGCAATCTGCTTATTTTAGCGGGCAGGCGACAAAATCTAGCAAAGAGTTTTAAGCTTTTTTAGTATCGAAAATGTAATAAAACGCGAATTATACTTGGATAGAAGTGTTAACGATACATGGTCTCAAGATATATCAATGTATAGAAAGATGGATGTGGATAACGGTCAACAAGGTATTAGGCAACAAAAATTAGGTGAATGGTTGGTTGCAACATTGCAGCGCACTGATTTTAGGCTGACAACGGCCTCTGCGGATGCGAGCTTCAGGCGATATTTTAGAGTACATTTAATTGCAGAGAATGGTGATGAGGAAACTTTGATTGCCATGGATGCGCCACCGCCGCAAGAAAACTGTGAGCCTTTTGTCAGAGTCGCAAAATTATTTTCTGAAGCTGGTATGCATGTGCCTAGCGTGATTGCGCAAGATTTGACACAAGGCTTTTTGTTGCTGAGTGACTTGGGAGATGTGACTTATTTAAGTAAGCTCAATCAAGAAACTGCTTCTGCTTTATATCATGATGCCAATATGGCGCTAATTAAATTGCAATTAGCCAGTCAGCCTAATGTTCTTCCTGATTATGATTCGGCATTGTTGACTCGCGAGATGCAGTTGTTCCCAGATTGGTATATCAACAAACATTTGAATTTGACACTGAATGAAAAGCAGAAAACGGCTTTGCAACAAACGTTTGAAGTACTAAACAACAATATCTTGGCCCAAGGAAAGGTATATGTTCACCGCGATTATCATGCACGCAACTTGATGGTGTGTGACGACAATCCAGGCGTTTTGGATTTCCAAGATGCGGTTTACGGCCCGATTACATATGACCTGGTGTCTTTGCTTAAGGATGCCTATATAAGCTGGGAGGAAGAGCAGATTATTGATTGGTGTGTGCGTTATTGGCAAGCGGCGCGCAAAGCAGAGCTCCCTGTGCCAGATGATTTTAGTGAGTTCTATCGCGACTTTGAATACATGGGGGCGCAGCGCCATATTAAGGTGCTAGGTATTTTTGCAAGGCTGTACCATCGTGATGGTAAAGATGGTTATTTAAAAGATATGCCATTAGTGATGGCTTACTTACGTAAAGTATGTGAACGTTATATTGAGCTTAAGCCTATGTTGCGTTTGTTAGATAGCTTGGAAGGCACTCAGCCACAAGTTGGTTATACCTTTTAGGCTATCGACCGTGATTAAAGAGTCATCATGATTAAATTGATTTGTAAGTTAAAGGCGCTGATTTGAAAGCGATGATATTGGCGGCTGGGCGTGGTGAGCGCATGCGGCCATTGACCGACCATACGCCCAAGCCGTTATTGCAGGTGGGTGGCAAATCCTTAATTAGTTGGCACTTGGAGCGCCTAGCGCAGGCTGGTTTTAAACAAGTGGTGATTAATCATGCCTACCTAGGTAATCAGATAGAAGAGGCTTTGGGTGACGGCTCTGCATGGGGGCTCAGTATTCAATATTCTCCCGAAACACTAGCTTTAGAAACTGCTGGCGGCATAGCCAACGCTTTGCCTATGTTGGGGACAGATCCATTTTTGGTTGTGAATGGGGATGTTTTTACGGATATTCCATTTAACGCGCTTAAGTTGCCTTTGGGTAACTTAGCGCATTTGGTGCTGATTGATAACCCACCACAGCATCTGCAGGGAGACTTTGCCTTTGTAGATGGCGCAATTAAACTAGAAGGTGAGCCCAGGTTAACATTTTCTGGGGTGGGTGTATATCATCCTACCTTATTTGCAGGGGTTAAGCGTGGTGAAGCAGCAAAACTGGCGCCACTATTAAAGCAAGCGATTGCGGATGGTAAAGTAAGTGCTATGCATTTTAAGAGTGTATGGCACGATATTGGCACACCTGAACGTTTAACGGCACTAAATCAGGCGTTACAAGGTCAGAGCTCAAAGTAAAAGAAGAAATTAACCGCTTATGTTTAATCTAAATGAATTTAAAGCACGCCGTCATCAGTTAATCAAAGCCATGGGTGATGGCATCGCGATTGTGCCAACGTCACCAGAGTTGATTCGTAACCGCGATAGTCATTATGCTTATCGATTTGATAGTTATTTTTACTATCTAACAGGGTTTAAAGAGCCAGAAGCACTGCTTGTGCTGATTGCGGGTGAAGAGAATAAATCAATCCTATTCTGTCGTGATAAAGATGTTGAGCGCGAGATCTGGGATGGTTTTCGTTATGGTGCGGACGCTGCAAAACATGCGTTTGGTTTTGATGAGGCTTATAGCTTTAATGCACTAGATGAATTAATGCCTAAGTTACTCGTTAATCAGGCAAATTTGTTTTATAGCTTAGGCGCAGACACCGCTTGGGATACGCGAGTGACTTCTTGGCTAAATCAAGTCAAGATGCAAACAAGAAGTGGCGTTAGCGCGCCAGACGGTATCAGCGATGTGCGTAAGTTAGTTGATGAAATGCGGCTTTATAAGTCCGCTTATGAGCTTGATGTGATGCGTCAATCTGCAGAAATTGCTGCGCGTGCACATACGCGAGCGATGCGTTTTGTGCGGCCTGGTCAAATGGAATACGAGGTGGAAGCGGAATTTTTGCATGAGTTTTATCGCTCAGGTGCACAGGCACCTGCATACACCAGTATTGTTGCAGGTGGTGCGAATGCTTGCACCCTGCACTATAACGCGAATAATAGCCGATTGAATGATGGCGATTTATTACTCATCGATGCTGGATGTGAACTAGATGGATATGCGTCGGATATCACGCGCACTTTCCCTGTGAATGGAAAGTTTAGTCCGGCACAAAAAGACGTCTATGAGCTGGTGCTAGCTGCACAAGGGGCTGCCATCGCAAAAGTCGCGTCTGGAAATCACTGGAATGCACCCCATGAAGCGGCGCTTGATGTTTTAGTGCAAGGTTTCATCGACATGAAGCTTTGTCATGGCAGTAAGGATGGCGTGTTGGAAAGTGGTAGCTACCGTCAATTCTATATGCATCGAACTGGACACTGGTTGGGTTTGGATGTGCATGATGCAGGAGAGTATAAAGACAAAGCTGGTGATTGGCGTAAATTAGGTTCAGGTATGACCCTCACGGTAGAACCAGGCTGCTATATCGGGCCTGCTGATAATGTGCCAGAACATTTTTGGAATATCGGGATTCGCATAGAAGATGATGTGCTAGTCACAAATGATGCTTGCGAGGTGCTAACAATGGCTGCACCCAAAACCATCGCTGATATTGAAGCTATCATGCGTGGCTAATACATGATGGCATCTTCAGAAAATATCGTGATTGTAGGTGGCGGTCCTGTTGGTATGGTGCTCTCCCTATTGCTAGCCAAGCATCATGTTCCTACGACTTTGCTTGAAGTGCGTAAACAAGGCGCATCCAACCAAGATACGCGTGCGCTTGCGCTGTCATATGGGACTAGACGCATTTTCGAGAAGTTAGGCATTTGGCAGTCTTTATCTGCCAATGTTACCGCAATTAATACGATTCATGTGTCGCAAAAAGGTAGCTTGGGGCGCAGCGTTCTACAAGCATCGGACTATGAGCAAGAAGCGCTTGGCTATGTATTATCTTATGGCGCGTTATGCACTGTGCTCAATGCTGAGTTGCAACGTTTCTCTGATATTCAGTTGATTGACGAAGCGCAAGCGGAAGCGATCAACTATGATGCAATCCGTGCCACGATAAGCTATCGTCGTCATGGGGAAGTTTTTCAATTGAATAGTTCATTGGCTGTGCTGGCGGATGGCGGGCGCAGTTTGGAAGAAGCTGCTGGTTTAAAGCGTGAAACCAAAGAATATGGACATGATGCGCTCATTACGAAAGTGAGTGCTGAACTACCCCACAATAACATTGCCTACGAGCGATTCACTCCTGATGGGCCGATGGCCTTGTTGCCCAATGGCGAGCGAGATTTTTCATTAGTGTGGACTGGTAAAAAGGCCTCGATTACGCCATTGCTGGATTTGAGTGATGCTGAGTTTTTAGCACAATTTCACACCCAATTTGGTGACAGAGTGGGGCGTTTCCTGTCTGTAGAAAAACGGATGACTTTTCCGCTTCGGCTCTCTCAGTTGCAGGAGGCCGCCACACCCCATTTGGTTGTGATAGGAAATGCCGCACAAACTATGCACCCTGTCGCTGGGCAAGGCTTTAATGTCGGTTTGCGTGATGCAGAGCTTCTGGCACAGCAAATAGTGCAGACGACAACTGTGCTTGGAAGTGAAGAAATGCTATCGGCATATCGTGCAAGTCGTAAAACTGATACCCAACATGGGTTGCTGTTCACTGACTTTTTAGTCAATATTTTTTCGAACGATATTTTAGGTTTCGCTAAGTTAAGAAGCGCTGGCTTAGGTCTATTTGATATTGCCAAGCCAGTGAAGCGTTATTTGGTACGTAAAATGAGCTTTGGTAAATGACAGCGATGCAATTAAAAACAGACATAACCATTGTTGGTGCGGGGCTTGTGGGTTTGTCCGCTGCCGTAGCACTCACTAAGGCTGGTTATCAGGTTGTTCTGGTAGATAGTCAGGCGCAACAGCAACAACCTTATCCTGAAGATGACTGGGATCAGAGAATCTATGCTGTCAGCCCAAAAAACATGCGTTGGTCAACGCAACTAGGCATAT
>CAZZDN010000005.1:26243-32550 GCA_964652655.1 uncultured Methylotenera sp. | reverse complement strand
TGTTAAATATGATGATTATCATATTTTTAATTAAAAAAAATGAAAGTAGCTAGTTAAGACTAATTTTCTTTCGGGGCAAAATGTTTTAAGGCAGATTGCCTGAGTGCAACAGACAAGGCTTCATCATCTACTGCGCGAGCTAACATCAGTGTACCCACCATCGTGGACACTATCAGCATGGCATCTTGGCGCGCATTGGCTTGGCTTTGCTCAGATAACTCCGCTTCAACCAAGGCAATCATTTCTTTAATTTTTTGTGTTGAAGCCGCCCTGACCTCTGGAGCCTGCCTATGCGTTTCAGAACCAAGTGCTGCAAATGAACATCCCATTTCTATGTTAGCCGTATGCTCGTCCGACAAATAAGCATTCATGAGCGTCCACAAACGTTGCTCTTTGGGTGTGTTAGCAAATAACTGCTCAGTCACTGCTATCGTTTCTTTGCCTGCAAGGCTAACCGCCTCAGCCAGCATCTCGTCTCTAGATGCAAAGTGCGCATAGAATCCGCCATGCGTGAGCCCCGCCTCTTTCATAATATCCGCGACGCCTGTACCACTATAACCACTTCTGCGAATAGCTCTTGCAGCCGTTTCTACAATGCGTGCATGCGTAATTTCTTTGCGATTGGGAGTGCTTTTTGCATCAGGTTTGCTTTTCATGATGCCCATAATATATGATGACCATCATACGCGCAAGCGCAACATTAAAATATTTTTTTGAGTAAGGATGTCTGATAGTTAATTTACTTTACAACCGTACACAGCTCTTAGCTGTTTAAGGGTTACGTATTTTTTACTTAGCCATAGCATTTATTGATGAATTTTCTAAAAAATTACGCATTTCCTCGACCTACACTCTAAAGATACACTCTTCGAATCTATTGAAACCAGGTTCAAGGAATACGTATTTTTGTCACCGAATACATCGAGCACTATAGCTAATTTTCTCTACAATACGCTAGTCGTTTAAAAAGCCTCGAACCGTTATGTTCGAGGCTTTTCTTTTATCAGCTATTTTTGGCCATTATGTAGATAAAGATGAGTTCAAGCGGCTAATCATGAAAGTGTAAACAGTTAACTCACCAAGCTCTTACTCACAACTTCATACACATCGTTTGAAAGATTCGGTGTATCCATAATTGCCTGTAACGCCTGCTGCATCTGCACGCGCAGCTGCGGTGCATACCGCCTCCATTCACGTAATGGCGTAACCTGACGCGCAGCGATTTGCGGGTTAATTGTATTTAACTCGATAATCACATCTCTCAATAACGCATAACCTTGGCCACTAGGATCATGAAATTTCACAGGGTTATTAATCGCGAATGCTGCATATAGTGAGCGTACGCGATTAGGGTTCTTGATATTAAAGTCAGGATGACGACGTAGTGTGGCAAAATCGTCAAAAATCGCCTCACGGTTAGCAATGGCTTGCAGTGAAAACCATTTATCCACGACTAGTGGATAGTTTTTGAATTTTTGGTAAAAGTCAGCAAACACCTCATCTCGCTCAGGCTTGGTACTGTCTGATAGACAAGACAGCGCAGCTACTCTATCGGTCATATTATCTGCATTCAGGTAATGCGCTTTAGCTCGAGCAGCACATCCCGTACCATTGCTCACGGTTAACAACTCAAGCACAGTATTCTGCAAGGCTCTGCGCCCCATTGCTTCTGGCGTGATTGCAAAGCTACCCACACGCATATTGTCTTCATACAAACGAACCAGCGCATCTTTATGTGCCGCCTTGATTGCTTTCAAGATACGTGTACGTGCATGATCAATCGCTGCGGGATCAACCACCTCTTGCACTTGCGAGATAAAGGCAATCGCTGGCAATGTGAGCGCCCGTGCCAACAGCGCTTTATCCTCCTTACCACTTAGGCCTTGCGCTATCATCACACCAAAGTCATCAACATATTGTGTGATATTCGCGTCACCATCCGCCATCACGCGTTCAATAGTGCGGAGTGCAAGCGCTTGCCCGGCTTCCCATTTATTAAAGCCATCCGTGTCTTTCAACTGTAATAAACGCAAATCATCGTCACTCAAGTCTGTGACCAATTTCACTGGTGCAGAAAATCCGCGCAGGATAGATGGCACAGGACGCGTTTTCACGTCACTGAAAGTGAAGGTTTGCTCGCGCTCAGTCATCTCAAGCACTTGCGTTGGATGGGTTTCCTCTCCAGCTTGGTTCAGCAATCCGACGGCAACCGGTATATGCAACGGCTTTTTACCTACCTGCCCTGGCGTATCCGCTTGCGACTGTTGCAGCGTGAGACTAAATGTCTGCTGTGCAGCGTCATATTGGCTAGTGGCTTTTATCGTTGGCGTACCTGCCTGTTTGTACCATAAAAAGAATTGGGACATATCACGTCCAGAAGCGTCTGCCATACATTGCACAAAGTCATCGCAGGTAACTGCGTGCCCATCATAACGCTCAAAATAAAGATCTGTCGCCTTGCGGAAGGTTTCACGACCTAGCAACGTATGCTGCATACGGATGATTTCCGCCCCCTTTTCATACACAGTCTTGGTGTAAAAGTTACTAATCTCAATAAACTGATCCGGCTGAACGGAGTGCGCGAGTGGACTAGCATCTTCTGAAAACTGCAAACGGCGCAATGAATTAACGTCGTCAATACGTTGCACGGCTCGCGAATTCATATCTGCACTAAACTCTTGATCTCTAAAGACGGTAAAACCCTCTTTTAACGAAAGCTGAAACCAATCACGACAAGTCACACGGTTGCCAGTCCAGTTATGGAAATACTCATGCGCGACCACTCCCTCAACACTCATAAAATCTGAATCAGTGGCGGTATCCTGATGCGCAAGCACTAAAGCGGTGTTGAATATATTGAGCGAAGTATTCTCCATCGCTCCCATGTTAAAGTCGCTCACCGCGACTATGTTGAATAAATCTAGCGCATACTCACGGCCGTATTTTTCTTCATCCCATCGCATCGACTTTTTCAATGACTGCATTGCATGATTACACTGCGCCTCATCACCTGCTCGAACATAGATACGTAAAGCCACATCGCGACCTGACATCGTTCTAAAAACATCTTCAATGCACACAAGATCACCTGCCACTAAAGCAAATAGGTAGCAAGGCTTAGGAAAAGGATCGTTCCAAACCGTAAAATGGCGACCAGCAGGCAACTCGCCAGCTTCGATTAAATTCCCGTTCGACAACATCACCGGATATTGCTGCTTATCTCCTTCAATACGTACAGTAAACGTACTTAATACGTCCGGCCTATCTTGAAAGAAAGTGATGCGGCGGAAGCCTTCAGCTTCACATTGCGTACAATAAGTGCCCTGTGACTTGTAGAGCCCCTCTAGCGCAGTATTGGAGGCAGGGTCAATTTCACAGCAAATCGTTAACGTGAATTCATCGCCTGCGTTAGTGATCGTCATTTTGTTATCTGAAATTTGATAACGATCAAAAGGCTGATGATCCAATTCAACAGAAATAATAGTCTGGTCATGCCCATTTAGCACTAAATCTGTCGACTGAGCATTTGGATTTCTAACGTACTGCACTTCTGATTGCACGATAGTCTTATCTTCGTGTAGCTCAAAGGATAAATTAACATGCTTCGCTAGATAAGCAGCTGGCGTATAGTCTTTTAGGTAAATAGTCTTAGGTGCAACGGTCGCTTCAGGGCTCATCATCAAAATCTCTTTAATCAGTTTATTTATCACACTCGTGAATAGACAGATTGTATTGGAGTTAAATAGTTTTATAAATAGATGCTTCAATCTCACTGAATCATGGTTAACCTTGTCAGTTGATAGTGATAATCACCAAAAGCAAAGTTATTTTAATGAATCAGCAGCTTGATTACTTATTAATTGACGCCAATCACATATAGCAAAATTTCTCAGCATTCAACTTTATCCATCCATCAACTCAAAATCTGTTAAAATACGCAACTATGTTGCAAAAACTATTCATACACTTAACGCTTGTTTTGCTATTTGCTTTCACGCAAATAGGGGTTGCTACGCATGAGATCAGCCATATTGCAGGCAGCACCAAGCACGCACCAACTGAAGAGAACTCAACACAGAAGAGTACGGCTGCCGAACAATGCGCTCAATGTATCAGTTACGCAAAAGTGGCCAGCGGCTTACTGCCAGGCATTCTGGTAGCACCCGCGCATCAGCCTGAGTTAGCGACAGCACTAAGCGTACACACCTCTTTTCAACATCACACCCCCAGCCCATACGGCGCAAGAGCCCCACCTCAAATCATTCGCATTTAATTTCAGTCAACACGGCATTTGCTATCGCAAATGCTAATCACATGCTTTTATTTTTGAGGTTACCCACATGTACCACTCTCCCAAGGCGCAAGTGCTTAAGGCATTTGCATTTAGGCCTATCCTTATCGCGTTAGCTGCGACTTTCGCATCCCCTACCATCGCGGCAGAGGATAATAAGACTATCGATTTACCTACCGTACCTGTTACTGGCAACCCATTAGGTGTTAGCTCTGACGCATTAGTTGTACCTGTATCGGTACTGAGCGGGCGTGAGCTATCGTTAAAACGCGAAGGCACCTTAGGTGAAACACTGAACGGCATCCCAGGCGTCAGTGCAACTCAATTTGGCCCCAACGCATCTCGTCCAGTCATTCGTGGTCTTGATGGCGAGCGTGTACGTATCATGCAAAATGGCTTAGGTATTTTAGATGCATCTAGCCTAAGTTTCGACCATGCTGTTGGCGTTGATCCACTGATTATTGAACAAATAGACGTGGTACGTGGCCCTGCTGCTTTACTATACGGAGGCAGTGCCATGGGGGGTGTTGTGAACGCAATCGACCACCGAATTCCGAAAGAGCAATTAGACGGTGTTACGGGTCGTGCCGAAACTAGATTCGGCGGCCCAGACAATGCACGCAATGGTGCTGCCGTCATTGACGTTGGCAATGGCAGGATTGCCATTCATGCAGATGCATACACCAGAAAAACCAGCGACTTGGACATTCCGGGCTACGCTGTTTCTCGTCGAAAAAGCGCGCAGGCAAATGGTCCCGCCCGCGAAAACCGTGGAAAGTTAGTGAATAGCAGCGCGGATGGTGATGGCGGTGCATTAGGGGCAGCACTCACCTTTGATAATGGCTACATTGGCACCTCTTTTTCTACCCTCAACAACAATTATGGTGTCGTTGCAGAAGAAAACGTTCGTATCGATATGCAGAGTAATCGATGGGACGTTGCCAGTGAATTTACAGACCTGAGCGGTCTCATTAATCGCGCTAAGTTGCGAATTGCGCATACTGACTACGAGCACAGGGAATTAGAAGGCGGCGAGGTGGGCACCACCTTTAAAAACAGAGGGATTGAAGGTAGCGTTGAAGTTGGTCACAAAGCCATTGGAGAATTAAACGGTGTTGTTGGTTATCAATTTAATAATACTAACTTTGAAGCATTAGGTGACGAGGCATTTGTACCGGGGGTCAACACGCAAAATCATGCAATGTATGTCTATGAAGAACTCGCTATCGATAAGCATAAGGTTACGTTTGGCGGTCGCTTAGGTCACGCAACGGTAGACTCTAAAGCGAGTGGCACCTTCACTAATCCTCAAAATAATAGCTTCAATCCCAATAGCTTCGCGCTAGGTGGTTTGTATACCATTGACAACAATTGGTCACTCGCAGGCAATCTATCGCATAACGAACGCGCGCCAAGTTATTTTGAGCTATATGCAAATGGTGCACACGTAGCGACCGCACAGTTTGAAGTGGGTAATGCTGATTTAAAAAAAGAACGATCGAATGGGGTGGACGCACAATTGCGCTGGAAAGACGCAAATCACTCCTTCAGCATCGGTAGCTATTACACAAGATTTAGTAACTTCATTGGATTATTTGGTACAGGCAATGAAATAAATGTTAATGGCGACCTTTTACCTGAAGCAAAATTCATTGCCGTCCCCGCAGTATTTAAAGGCCTAGAGGCCGAAGCCAAGTTCAAACTCACAGATCGCTTAAACTTAAATCTGCTTG
The DNA here is from genome assembly GCA_964652655.1 of uncultured Methylotenera sp. Lineage (GTDB taxonomy): Bacteria > Pseudomonadota > Gammaproteobacteria > Burkholderiales > Methylophilaceae > Methylotenera. Next base: position 26,526 of record CAZZDN010000005.1, on the reverse strand, counting down.
GTGACTATGTGCACGCTAAAGATCAACGCAATGACAAGTATTTACCGAGAATTGCCCCACTTCGTGTAGGGGGTGGCTTGCACTATCAATACAACAGCATTGGTGCGCGATTGGATGTACTGAAGGCTTTTGAACAAGACCGTACGGCCGACAATGAGCTAAAAACAGATGGCTATACCAATGTCAGTGCATTAGCGACGTACAAACTACCAACTAAGTTGAATTTAGAGCTATTTGCCAAAGCGAATAACTTACTGAACCAAGAAATTCGTGAGCACGCATC
>CAZZDN010000005.1:0-26143 GCA_964652655.1 uncultured Methylotenera sp. | reverse complement strand
CCCTATCTCACTAAGCAAAAAGCACCAAACCCCAAACCACTGCAACAATCAGCAACGCTATAAACACGGCAGCACTGCCGATATCTTTAGCTTGTTTTGCTAATGCGTGATGCTCGGTAGAGGTATGATCAACCGCCGCCTCAATTGCGGAGTTCAACAACTCAACAATCAAGACCAGTAGTACACTCGCAATCAACAAAGCCATCTCAAGAGGACTCTCACCTAAATAGATAGCCAACGGAACCAATACTATCGTCAAAAAAACCTCTTGGCGAAAAGCATCTTCATGTACAAAAGCAGCTCTAAACCCCTCCAGAGAATAGCCAAAGGCATTGATTAAACGGCGAATGCCCGTTTTCCCCTTAAATGGGCTGGTAATTAAGTGCTTAGAAGCTTCTTGGCCATGTAATGGATTAGCTGCTTTATCTGAAGGTTTTGACATCATAGACTTTCTAAAAATTGATTACGTCACGTTAAATTGTGAATAGTTTAATGCATTGATTTTAACATGCGCTATCATAACGTTTTAAAGCAGATTTTCTATTAGGTCTTGAAATAGACAACCATTATTCTAAATTTCAAGTGACATCCCTATATGAAAATTGTGGGGTTCAATCATCAAAACCCTAGCAATTAAGATTAGATTAAATAAAGGACTATCATGGCACGTACTGTGAATTGTATTAAATTAGGTAAAGAAGCAGATGGCATGGACTTTCCTCCGTACCCTGGCGAGTTGGGAAAACGTATTTACATGAACGTATCTAAAGAAGCTTGGGCAACATGGCTTAAACAACAAACCATGCTCGTCAATGAAAATCGACTAAGTTTGGCAGACCCATCTGCGCGAAAATATTTAACTGAGCAAACAGAAAAGTATTTCTTCGGCGATGGTGCAGACACTGCAAGCGGATATGTGCCTCCAAAAAGCTAATATTCATTGGACACTCAGCACAGGGCTCGATACGAATTGGGCTAAATATCGCTGATTACCCGTTGATTCAGATTGATTATGATCATAAAAAAACGCCAGTAAATACTGGCGTTTTTTTACGCTTGTAACTTTAAGATATGTAATCTTCGGTTGAAAGAGAACCCAATCAAACAAAAAAGGGAATCAACTAACCACTTACAAAAGTGCCTAAAGAACCAGCGTCGTTATTTTCCACCCATTTACGAATGCGATTGGCATCGCCGATTCTGGTCAATTTACCAGCAGAATCAAGCAGTACGATGATGACTGGCTGACCAGAAATCTGCGCCTGCATCACTAAGCAACGACCGGCTTCATTGATGAAACCTGTTTTTGACAATCCAATATCCCAGTTACCACCACGCACTAGGGCATTAGTATTCACAAAATTCAATGGGTTTTGACGCCCATACAATGTAATTTCCTGAGAGGGCAATGTACTTACCTGACGAATCTCAGGGTAGTGATAGGCAGCATCTACCATTTTCACCAAATCTTCTGCTGTGGAAATATTATTGCTATCTAGCCCTGTCGCATCAACAAACCTAGTTGAATGCATTCCTAACGATTTTGCCTTGTGATTCATGGCTTTCACAAACGCATTAGCACCACCCGGATAATGCCTACCTAATGCTGAAGCAGCTCTGTTCTCTGATGCCATTAACGCCAACTGCAACAACTCACCACGCGTCAGCATGGTGCCTACGCTTAATCGAGAAGTTGTGTGCTTTAAATAGTCCACATCTTCATCAGAAATATAAAGCAACTCATCCATTGGCAAATGCGCATCCAGCATCACCATTGCAGTCATCAGCTTGGTGACTGAGGCAATCGGCGTAGGCATGTTTGTATTTTTAGCAAACAGCACCTCACCCGTCAGCTGGTTAATCACCAGGGCTTTTGCTGAGGCAAGTTTCAATGGCGTAGTGCCATCATAGTGATCAACAGCGGCAACGGCTTTGCGCGCTGGTAAGCGTGTTTTTACGCGACTACCGCTAGCCTTGTATTTAACGGCTTTGTACTTACTAGAAGTTTTTGACTGCTTAGAAACTTGTCTATGTTTTTTGTCAGTTGCAGCATCCGCAACCACAGGTGCCAAGCTAAGCGCCAAGCTAATGTAGAATAGAATAAATTTTCGCAACGTTTTTTTCATAATGACTTATATCTCATGGAGTTACGGCACAATACTATATAAAAACTTTAGCTTTGTCATCATTATTTTTATACTGATTTCTACAAATCAGCGGTATCGTTAAAAATAAATCAATTTAGACGCAATTTACGTTAAAATTTGAGCCGACATTAACCAAAAAAAATCACCGAGCAACCCGTATGAAAACCCCACAATCTTTGTTATTCAGCCCTCAACATTTATGGGCAAAATCTACTGCAGATGGCCTATGGGAAGCTGGCATCACCGACTACGCCCAAGACCTGCTTGGTGACATCGTGTTTGTTGAGGCACCAGCTGTGGGTAGCCAGTTAAACGCTGAGCAACCGTGTGGCTTAGTTGAATCAGTGAAAACAGGGTCAGATTTACATGCACTGATTAACGGTGAGGTTGTCGAAATCAACCAAGCAGTGATTGATTCACCCGAGCAAATCAACGACAACCCATATAAAGCGTGGATATTCAAGTTTAAAGCACACAATAACGCTGACGCAGAAAAGCTACTCTCAGCGGATGCTTATGACGCGCTGGTTAGTGCTTAAATAGACGACCAATGACCATCATCAAGCGCTAGGAATATACTCAGACAGCTTTTACCGATGCAATCAATAACCTCGACAGCATCGTTTTAAAATCGACTAAGTGGGAGGAAATACCAAGCGAACAGACTCCACAACCTTGGTCACCTCTGCTTGAACATTCGCAACCAACTCACGCTCTAATCTTGGAGACTCTGCTGACAACACTTCCAGTACTTTATTCGTAAGCGTCTGCTCTGTGCTTGGCAATTCTGCATTCAAACTTTGGATAAAATCATTTTTAGCACGCTCTGCCAGCGCTACAAAATCTGCTTTCAGGTTAGTGATTAACTGGTTAGATAACTCCTCATACAGCGCAGGAAAAGTATCCCCTAACTTTTGCTGTAGCATTTGTTCTGACTGTAACTGAATGGCATCCAAATAAATGCCAAGCTCAGACTGTGTATGTTGCGTCAGCTCTTTATAGATAACCGTTAATTCCTGAGCCAAACTTGCTTTATGCTGAATAAGTAACTCTTCATGTAAGCGTGAGATTTTATCCTGCAACGCGTGCACTGCATTTTCAACTGTCGTTTTTTCTATACTTTGTAATGATGTTTGCAACTCATCTGTTAAAGTTTGCTCAAGCACAGGCAATGTTGCAGTGAGATTCTGCTGAACATCCACCATCACTTGCGACTGCATTTGCGTTAAGCTTTGCGCTAGATCTGCTTTGATGATATCCACGTTAGCGTGCACCATTTTCGGTATTTCGGTTGCAAAATCAGCGCGAGTTCTATCAACAAATACAGAGGTTTGCTCCATGATCGCTTGTTTTGCACTCATCAACTCTATATCAATCTGACGCTTTAACTCCTGCTCAGAGGCTTGCTGCAATTGTATTACTTGCTGGGTAAGCTGTTGATTCTGCTGCATTAAGGCTTCGAGCGCATCGGCTTGATTTTGCTCTACATTGGCTGGTTGATTGTCTGAAAAATCTAACAAGGCTTGCCGCACATCCTCTTTGACTTTCTGCGCGATGATAGCCTCCACTTCATGCACAATCTGCGGTCGGATTTCTGCAGCAATCGTAGCGATTAAATCAGGAGTGACATTAAAAGTATTTGCTAATGCCTGCACTGGCAACGCATGTACCTCGGTTAACAGCGGAATATCATCTTCTTGCATCTAATTTAACGCCCTCTCAATAGCACTTATCCACGGTTCATTCAGCGACAGATGCATCTGTGGATTTAATTTGGTAGCCTCGATCGCGATAAAATCTGAAACGCTCTCTAGCAAAAGCTTTATCTTGCTCGTCCACGCCAACCAATTCCACTAAGTAATTGAACCGACTAAAAAATGGTGGATGCGCCGATTTTAGGTTAATCAAAATATCGTCTTGGAGCAGACGCTCTCCATCTTGATTCAAAATAATCGGAGCATCGTGCTGCTCGGCATCGCCAGTTCGAGCGCTGGGCAAGAAACTGGTTGCCGAGTGTTGCCATAGTCTATCCTGAATATTTGCGGAGAGATGCTCATCATGCGTAAAGATAGTTAGCTTACGTCCTTTTGCAACTGCCCGCGTACAAAGCTCGACGACTTTAGCCACTTTGTCAGGAACATTAAAAAAGAACTCGACTCTAGTCATTTGAACAAGTGATCTCCGAGATTAATACACAAAAAATTTAGCGATTCTGACCAGCGCGCGCTGCTAAAAATGCCGTCAGCATTGGGACTGGACGACCTGTGCCACCTTTTTCTTTGCCTGACTTCCAAGCAGTGCCAGCAATATCCAAATGTGCCCAATCATACTTTTTAGCAAATCTAGACAAGAAACATGCTGCGGTGATACTTCCAGCAGCACGACCGCCAATATTGGCAATATCAGCAAAATTGCTGTCTAGCAAGGGTTGATAGTCATCCCACATTGGCATATGCCACGCACGATCCAACGCCTGCTCACCAGCTTGTAATAACTCTTTAGCTAATGCATCGTTATTACTAAACAAACCAGTCGCATGATGACCCAATGCAATCACACAAGCGCCCGTCAAGGTGGCAATATCAACCACGGCACTTGGCTCAAAACGCTCGGCGTAGGTGAGTGCGTCACACAAAATCAAACGCCCTTCGGCATCTGTATTAAGTACCTCTATGGTGAGGCCTGACATACTAGTCAATACATCACCAGGCCTAGTTGCACGGCCATCTGGCATATTCTCACAGGTAGGAATGACCCCAACCACATTCAGTGGCAAATTCATTTCCGCTATGGTTTTAAATACGCCCAGCACGGTTGCGGCACCGCACATATCGTACTTCATCTCATCCATCTCAGCCCCTGGCTTCAATGAAATCCCACCAGTATCAAAGGTAATCCCTTTACCAACCAGCACCACTGGTTTTTGATTTTTATCCCCTTTAAGATGTTGCAGTACAATTAATTTTGGCGGCTGTTCACTCCCTTGTGCTACGCCAAGAAACGAACCCATGCCAAGTTTCTGCATCTCTTCTCGCTCAAGCACTTCTACTTTGAGCCCGTAAGTTTTCGCCATTCCATGCGCTTGCTCAGCCAAGTAAGTAGGCGTACAAACATTGGGAGGCAAATTACCTAAGTCTTTAGTCAAGCTAACACCCGCACCAATCGCTTTACCATCAAGCAAACCTAGCTCGGCCGCAGCCACATCGGATGAAGCGACAATCTCGATATGAAGTGTCTTAATCCCTTTTTTCGCTGCTTTCTCTTCCGTTGCATCTGGTTTACGCTTAATTGCATCAAAACGATAACTCGCATCCAATGCCGTCTCTACTAAAAGCGATACCTTTTTGCGCACATCAGCACCAGCAACTGGTAAAGCAACCAAAGTAGTGAGGACTTCATCTGCACCCAGGGCACTCAGTGCTTTCACCGAAGCGCGCACAGCCTTGCAATATTGTTTTTCAGCAAACTCGGCCTTTTTACCCAACCCGACTAGTAAAACACGCTCAGCTTGCACACCCGGTACCTGATGCAATACCAAGCTCGAATCTAGCTTGCCCTCTAAATCACCATGCGCAAGCACTTTACTAATATAGCCTGAAGAAAGACCATCAATCACTTGTGCTGCATCAGATAACTCACGCCCCTCATATACGCCAACAACGACACAATTATGATGCTGTTTTTCCGTTAAGCTCGTTTTTATGCTAAATTCCATAGTATTACATCCTTGATATTGTTGTTATTGCATTAAATTTTTGCCAAACCATAGATTCACAACGGGATTTAAAGTTTGTGACTTTAAAATATCACGTTAGAAATCAGCACAAATTTAATCAAATGTTAAGTAGTCCATCAATCATGTTAAGTTTGATTAAATTATCGCGTGTTTTACACGTAATTCATAGTCGTAAATAAATTGGTTTTTAGTCCATCATATGCTTTTTAGGCGCTCATTAATAAAAGAGTTAATTTCCACCGCTGCAGGCGCTTTCCTGATTTTAATCGGAATCGTGATTGCACAGCGCGCTGGTAACTTAGTTCGTCTTGCTGCAAAAGGCATCCTGCCGAATGATGCAATCACTACCATGCTAGGTTTTAACATGGTGAAATTTCTCCCCATGGTACTCTCTCTCGCACTGTTTTTAGCTGTATTAATGACGCTATCCCGCTGGTATCGTGACTCGGAAATGGTCATTTGGTTTAGCGGCGGCCTTAGCCTCAATCATTGGATCCGTCCTGTACTTACCTTTATTTTCCCTGTCATTTTGTTTATTCTGATCTTAAGCCTTTTTGTTATGCCATGGGCCACGAGCAAAGGGGAACTCTACAGAACACAACTAGAATCACGTGATGACCTCGCCACCATTAGCCCCGGCGTGTTTAAAGAGTCAGCAAACGGAGAACGCGTGTTCTTTATGGAAAGCTTTGACGAGCTAGGCAATGTCGTCAAAAATATTTTCGTACAAACATTGCAACATCAAAAACTCGGCGTAATTGTGGCCGCAGAAGGTAGCCGCTACACCGAAAAGAATGGTGACAACTTTGTGTTAATGGAGAATGGTAAACGCTATGAAGGCTCACGCGGTAGCGCAGAGTTTTCGACAACCGCATTTGAGAAATACGCTATCCGTATTGAAGCTAATGAAGCGAAACAAAGACCTCCCAGCACCCAATCAAAACCTACAAGCGAACTCGTCAGCGCTGTTAACAGCACCAATAATGCAGAGTTACAATGGCGGTTTGCGATACCCATCTCCGCATTGATTTTATGTCTGCTCGCTATCCCACTGAGCGCTTTAGATCCACGTGCTGGTCGTTCCGCAAACTTTGTGCTCGCTTTAGTGATTTATATTATTTACAACAATCTTTTAAGCATTTTTCAAGCTTGGGTTGCACAAGGCAAACTCAATACCTTCATCGGCTTGTGGCCAGTGCATTTGTTCTTTATCGCACTCACTGTTTACATGTTTTACCGACGCGGACGTCAATTACCAATACTGCCGAGCATATTTTCAATGCGTTGGCTGAAAAAACGGCCTCCATCAGCGCTATCAAGCTAATCAGTGAGCCGGTTATCCTTTTATGAAAATCATTACGCGTTATTTACTCAAAGAAATCACAGTCAATGTGTTGCTCATTACCTTAGCACTCATTGCCATGTTCTCATTCTTTGATCTGATACAAGAGCTAGAAAGCCTTGGCCAAGGTAGCTATGGACTAGGCAAAGTCATCCTATTCGTCTTGCTGAGCGCTCCAGGTCATGTTTATGACATCATGCCAGTCGCGGTACTTGTAGGTTGCATGTATAGCTTAGGACAGTTTGCACGCCATTCAGAATTAATCATCCTTAGAGTCAGCGGTATCTCACTGTACAGTTTGGCGACAACCTTACTCAAAGTTGGTCTCGTGTTCACGTTCATCACCTTTCTTATCGGCGAACTCATTACACCACTCAGCGAGAAAATGGCGCAGCGCCTTCGCATCAGAGCCACAGACTCTGTGATTGTGCAAGATTTTATGTCTGGCTTATGGGTAAAAGATGGTCGTAGCTTTGTTAACGTAGAAGAAGTGCTCGCAGACACAACATTACTAAACATCCACATCTACGAGTTTGATAACAAGTTCAATCTACGTACAGTTAGCCATGCGGAAAGAGGGCTATTTGAGGATGAGCAATGGCACTTGAAGTCTGTTTCACAAACGCACTTTGAAAAAGACAACAACTATGTGAAACACCTAGACAAGGCAACGTGGCGCTCACTCATCCGCCCAGAGTTACTGAACGTATTATTGGTGTTACCAGAAAAAATGTCAGCGTGGGATTTGTACGCTTATATTGACCACTTATCAGTTAACAAGCAGAAAACGACGCGTTATGAAATGGCGCTATGGGCAAAGCTTGTCTATCCACTCGCGAGCCTGGTCATGGTTATTTTGGCTTTGCCGTTTGCATTTATACAGCAACGTGCGACTGGCGCCAGCACGAAAATATTTATCGGAATTATGCTAGGGGTACTGTATCAGATTCTTAATCGTACCTTTGTACATTTAGGTTTACTGAACGATTGGGCGCCAGCGTTCAGTGCGATCACTCCAACTGCGCTCTTTTTGCTTGCTGGGCTTGCTATGTTGCGACAGGTTGACCGTCGGTAAACAGAAGGCTTAAAGCTTAAGCGAATAGCAGCTTTTGAATAATGGCTTTGGGGGGGCTTTAGCCATCATGTGGCAGAATTAAGTCGCAACTAAATCAATCCGTAAAATCAATTATTTGATGAGGACTATTTTGTTTTTAAGCCATCGATCATGTAAAAACAATCGATTATGGTCAATTACCGCCCATAAAAAACCCAACCCTAAGAATACCAAACTTAAACTAGCGAATAAGTAGCGTGCAAATGCCGCTTGCATAGAAAGCTGTGCGCCATCTGAGGTCACTACTTTTAAATGCCAAGCTTGCATGGCGAGCGTCTGACCAGACTTAACCCAACACCATAAATAATAAATTCCTATCACTACCCATAAAAATATTTGTTGCAACAAGCGCTTTATACCCTCTGTTGCATCACCGAATAGTGCGTAGAAAATGCCTGCAAATACAATACTGAGGGCGATAATCGTGAGCAGCTCATACAACAAGCATGCACTCAATTTGAACAAACCTGGGGTCGGTGTTGTTTGTGGCGTTTTTATCAGGGTGTTAGGTTGTTTAGTGATCGCCATAGAAAGATAGCTTCAATACCATTATCCGCGCATATTGCATTAAAAAGTGTTATCGAAGATGCGGTGAATTAATTCAGATCTGCATCAGTGTAAGTATCAGGAGACTCTGCTCGCAATTTCGCTCGTTCAGATTCTGGTAATTGCTGGTACTCCAACCATTTTTTACGCAGTTCACTTTTCTTATCTGCAGGCAATGCATTAAATTGCTGATGTCTTTTCCTAGCGTTCTCACGCTCGTATGGCGTCATTCTGCTCCAGTTAGTCAGGCGTTTTTGCACCAACGCCTGCTTCTCTGCATTCATTTTCGGGTAGTCACTGGCAATATCTAACATTTTCTCACGTTGCCATGGACGCAAAGTATCCCACTCAGCTGCCAAAGGATTCAATACTTTACGTTGGGCATCATTAAGCTCCGCCCACGATAAATCTGCTGCCTGAACGACAGAAATGCTAGAGATAAGTAATGCAAATATGTAAACGAAATTTTTTAATTTCAATTGGTGTCCAACCATGCAGTAAATCCCTTGTCTGCGTATGCTTCAGGCGGCAAATCAGAGGCCAGCAAGAATGCATCACTATTTTCTATTTGATGATTAATACTAAACTGTTGTATTGCAAAGAAGGTGAGCATCATCACACATACCACCAACAAGGTGGAAAAAATACGATGTTGCTCCACATAGTACCCAAAGCGCCCACCTATCCATTGCAACGTACTTCCATTACGATGCAGACCATGACTTTCAACTAACGCAGCCTCTTTGCTGACCAATCTGCCTATTGCTAAACTACGCGCTTCTGCCAAACGCGAGGCCTGCGCTTCCGATATCTTATGCGCATGACTATCTAGCAACTCAATCAAGTTGCGTCCTATTTGGTCTTCAACATCGGCATCCAAAGTAGCCAATGCATCTATACGTTTGCTATCGTCAATTTTCATTGCTCGCTCCTGTTCTTTCGAGCCATTATTTAGTTTCACTTAATTTCATATTAGACAAACCCAGTTTATCTAACCCTTGTTTACGTAGCTCCAACGCCAAGGCATGCACTGCGCGCGAGCAGTGCGTTTTAACGCTACCGTCTGAACAACCCATAATTTCTGCTGTTTGCGCGACATCCATCTCCTCCCAGTAACGCAGCACAAAGGCTTCTCGTTGACGAGCTGGCAATTTTTCTAGGGCGCGCTCAATCAATGCAATTGTTTGGGTTCGTGCCAGTTGAGTAGATGGCTCCTCACTGTCATCCCCCACATCAATCGTATCGAGCGGGTCACGGTCCTCATGGTCGTCACTATTTCCGCCAAATGATGATAACAGCGTCGTCCACAAGTTACGCACCTTTTGCCTACGCCAATAATCACGCATGGTATTTTGTAAAATACGCTGAAACAGCATAGGAAACTCTGATGCGGGCTGCGCACCATACTTGTCAGCTAACTTCATCATCGCGTCCTGCACGATATCTAAAGCGGCATGATCATCTTTGACCGCATAAGCTGTCTGCTTAAATGCACGCCGCTCTGTCGCTGCGAGAAAGTCAGAGAGTTCCTTAGGTGTTGCCATGTTAGAAATTAAACGCCATCTTAAAATTGATATGTTATACGGTTACACAAATGAGTTGTTTATACTGACTTGCATACTTATGCACAAGTATATCAGGTTTGCATTTCATGCTGGATTGGGAAATATAAGCACCTAAATTTGATTCAAAGAATAGTCTGGCCCTATCGCTTTAGCATACCAAGCGGAGGACATTCGAATCAATTTTAATCGATTATGGATGCTTATCGTGATGAAAAAACGAACTAAACCAGTACTTTTAGTTACAATCTAGGCTTGATTATCTAATACAAGAGTCATGTGACATTATGTGGAAACTAATCTTTTGGGGCATCATCATTTGGATAGTCATTCAACTGTTGAAGCGTGGTTTAAAAATCAACAAGAATCAAGCCCCTATGCCCAACAATGAGGACGAAGCCAATATCGACAGCGCTAGTTTCGAAAACATGGTGCAGTGCGAGCAATGCCAAGTACATTTGCCAAGATCTGAAGCATTCTTGGTGAATGGTAAATTCTATTGCTCAAAAGCACATATCAAATCAGACGCTGAATAAAACTAGACGCATCATAGCGGTGATTTAATTAATCATATATCAATTCAAGCACAGACGAAAATCAATGCAAGCTAACACATTAAATCATCATCTTTCTGTGCAAAATGCGCTATCCCTTCAAGCAAGAACGATTCGCATCATCAATGTCTTCAGACTGATACTGAGCCTGATTTTTGTATTACTATCACTATATATCGAGCAAGAAAACTGGCTGCCCACACAAGATGCATCGCTATTCTTCAGTTTATCGTTGGCCTATAGCTTATTTAGTTTTACCTCATTGATTTTTGCGCCACGTTCGTCTGCACTCATCTTTTTTAACCCCGTACAAATCATTATTGATATTTTCTTTATCATTTTCATCATGCATGCAGCAGGCGGCATACAGAGTGGTTTCGGGTTGCTGCTCATCATTACGATTGTTACCGCTAGCCTGATTAGTAATGGGCGCTTGGCTTTATTTTATGCGGCAATCGCTACGATAGGCTTGCTACTTGAACAAAGCTATCAAATAGCAAAATGGATGTTGCCTGTATCGGTGTATAGCCAACCAGTGATGCTAAGTTTAAGTTGCTTTGCCACGGCATGGCTAGGTTATAGCTTTGCTAAACGCATCATGCAGAGCGAGGCATTAGCCTCTGCACGCGGGGTTGACTTAGAAAACCTAGCGCAGGTAAATGCACTCATTACCGAAGAAATGCAAGATGGTGTGATCGTGATTGATCAGTTTTTTAATATCCGTCATCACAACTCACAAGCAATGCCATTACTAGTCACCATAAAAACCGACGACGGCGAATCGGTCAAGCTAAGTGAGAGTGCCACAGAAATTGGCCATTTGTTTACACGCTGGATGCAAGCTGAGAGCATCGGCGAAAGTCTCATCATTTCGATTAACAATAGAGAGCTAAAATTAAGATTCGAGCCAATTAATGAAGAGAATAGGCTCTATGGTGCAGTGATATTCATCCAAGACTGGAGTCAGATACAGTCAGCGGCACAACAAGCCAAGCTAGCAGCACTTGGCAGGCTGACTGCAAATATTGCCCACGAAATTCGCAATCCACTCAGTGCAATTAGTCATGCGAACCAGCTGTTGCAAGAGGAAGACTTTTCTCCTCAAAATAAGCGAATGTTAGAAATTGTTGCCGACAATATTCAGCGTATCGACCAAATCATTAAAGATGTACTTGAGCTTAATCGCCGTGACCGTACCAACCAAGAACGTTTTTCAGTTAATCAGTTTTTGCTTGAATTTCATACGCAGTTCTGTGCCGTAGAGAAAATACCTGTCTCACATTTTCAAATTAGTCTATTTAAAGATAGCTTTGATATTGCTTATGACAAACGTCATTTGATGCAGATTTTGTGGAATCTATGTAAAAATGGTTGGGAACATAGCCATCGGCAAGTGGCCAGCTTGCGGCTCATCTGTACTAAAAGTGGACGCGCTGGTTTAAACTTAGAAATTGTTGATGACGGTGAAGGCGTGGCCGAAGAAAACCGCAACAAGCTATTCGAGCCATTTTATACCACCAAATCAACAGGCAATGGTTTGGGGTTATATATTTCAAGGGAGCTGGCTATTGCCAATAGCTCTCGCTTAAGTTACCAAAAACTGGACTCTGGCAGTGCTTTTATCTTGCAGTTGCAAGCCATTCATTAACACCGCCATTTTTTAAAGGCCATATTTTAGTATGCAACAAAGACCTAGCTGCTTAATTGTTGACGATGAAACTGATATTCGCGAGCTTTTAGCAATGACCTTGGAGCGCATGGATATTGAAACATTTAGCGCAAGTAGTTTTGAAGAGGCAAAGGCGATGCTCAAATTGCGCAACTACGCGCTGTGCCTCACTGACATGCAAATGCCCAATGGAACCGGGCTAGACTTAGTCAATTATATTAATGAATTTCATTTTGGATTACCTGTCGCGGTCATTACTGCTCACGCGAGCGCAGACAATGCAGTTTGTGCACTCAAAGCGGGGGCTTTTGATTATCTAGCAAAACCAATCTCGCTAAAACAGTTACGCCCTGTGATTGAGTCTGCGCTGAAATTAAGTACAAAAGTTGACCCAAACACATCGAGCACCATAGAGATGATTGGTAATTCAGAGCAGATTCAGCACGTACGTACGATGATTGCAAAAGTATCACGTAGCCAAGCACCTGTTTATATCAGCGGTGAATCTGGGAGTGGCAAGGAGTTAGCAGCTAAACTCATTCACAGGAACAGCTCTCGTGCCGATGGCGCTTTTATTGCTGTGAACTGTGGCGCCATCCCTGAAAACTTAATGGAGAGCGAGTTTTTCGGTTATAAAAAGGGAGCGTTCACTGGTGCGAATCAGGATAAAGAAGGTTTATTCCAAGCGGCAAATGGTGGCACCTTATTTTTAGATGAGGTAGCTGATTTACCGCTTGCCATGCAGGTCAAACTACTCAGGGCAATACAAGAGAAAAAAGTGCGCATGGTGGGCGGCACAAATGAAGAAACCGTAGATGTACGTATCATTAGCGCCACGCATAAAAATTTGGCAGAGATGATGGATGCAGGTCAATTCAGGAAGGATTTGTATTACCGCCTGAATGTCATTCAGCTTAAAATGCCAGCGCTGCGTGATCGCCCTGCAGACATTCCTATGCTGACTGAAATGCTGCTGAGTAAACTTTGTCAGGCACAACACATCGAAACACCAAGCATCGATAGTAAAGCACAAGCCTATCTCTCAAGCTTGGCATTTCCGGGCAATGTACGCGAACTAGAAAATATGCTGGAGCGCGCACTTGCATTGTGTGACGGTCAAACCATTACCATAGAGGACGTAATAACTGAGGGCAATCCTGAGGTACCAAACAACCCTTCAAATCAGCTTTTTGAGCAACATGATGCCAATGAAATCAATCTGACTGACTACCTTGAAGAGGTAGAAAAAAAGGTCATCATTCAGGCATTAGATAAAACAAACAACAACAAAACTGCAGCGGCAAAACTACTGGGCGTCACTTTCCGCACGCTGCGCTATCGACTAGCTAAACTAGGGCTAACAAAAGACAGCGATTTAGACATGGATGCGGACACACTGGACGCTGAGACAGAGGAAAAATAGCCTCATCAACTCAATTGACTGATGCCGTGTTACCACCACAGCATCAGCGTTCGTTGTTAATATTCGAGGGGGTTAGGCTAACACCAAACCTAAATAGGTGAGGTAAATAGCACCGTTAACCAATAAGTGCCAAACACGCAAACCACCCTTCTGCACTAGGTAACGAAGCCAGAGAGCCGCAACCAGTGTTAATACGATACCTAGCAACACTTCACGACGTGGTACCCAAGGCGTAAGCATAATACCAATCGCAGGCAATAATGTCCCTTGGAACACCATTGCACCTGTGATATTACCAAACGCGAGCGTGTCCTTGCCTTTACGTATCCATAAAATACTATTCACTTTTTCTGGCAACTCTGTGGCAATTGGGATAATTAACAACGAAAGTAGCAACGCTGAAATACCGAGCAAATCTGATGCCTCTTCTACACCATGAATAAACCCTTTAGCGCCAGCGACAAGCAAAGCCAAGCCTAAGAACAATTGTATAGAAATCACCAGCGTATTGTTAGGCAACCCCAGTTTACATAAGAACATGTCACCGCCAGCCTCAGTCGCGTGCCCATCCTGAACCAGCGCTTTTGATGCACGTAATGTCAACATGACATAAACGAAGTAAATCAGCACCATGCAAAAACCTAGACCATAGCGCACAACACTTAAGCTATGCGGCACGAACATGGCAATCGCTGCAAAACCAAATGCGATAATGAAAAAATTAAGGTCGCGCGTTAAACCTGTGCGCTCTGGTCTTAAATGTCCATGCGTACCTCGGCTACGCCAAACCGCAACTGCCATCAAACAGATTGAAAGCGTTGCTAACATTAATGGCGCACCCAAAATAGCACCTACACCAATTTCCTCATTGGTGGCCATGTTTTGTGTCCCAGCCAACAGCGCAAGTAGCGGCACTGAGGTTTCTGGTAATGCGGTACCCACTGCCGCAAACAGAGATCCGGTAACACCTTCTGAAATACCGAGTTTTTCGCCCAAATGCTCAAGTGCATTAGTAAACACCTCGGCCGCAATTAAAATCACGATTAGCATTAGTAACAGCTCTAAAAATACCATTTAGCTTTCCTTATATTTAGCCTTATATTTGAGGTATCAACCCATTAATATTGGCATTTTAAACTGAACTCAGCATAAAATTAGCAATCATGCAAAATTACGTTATAAATAATGCAGGTTATGTGGAGGAGGCACAGCAAATCGCCTCCCCAAATTTCGATGCTCGCCCCAATGCAGAGATTAGTTTAATTGTGATTCACAATATTAGCCTTCCCCCAAGCCAGTATGGTGGGAATGGCATTATTGAGCTATTTACGAACCAGCTGAATCCGAACGAACATCCTTATTATGCAGACATTCACACATTCAAAGTCTCAGCGCATTTTCTTATCCGACGTGATGGCACACTCATCCAATTTGTCTCTTGCCTGAATAAAGCCTGGCATGCAGGGAAATCAAATTGGCAATCTCGCGAACGTTGTAACGATTTCTCGGTCGGAATAGAGCTTGAAGGTTCTGATTTTGAGCCTTTTGAGGATGCACAATATCAGACACTGAACAAATTGGTCGACTGTCTTAACAACTGCTATTCAATTCAAGCTATAGTAGGACATTCGGATATTGCGCCAGATAGAAAAACTGACCCAGGCCCATATTTTGACTGGCAAAAATTAACATCTCAACATCATTAAAATAATTCATTTATGCAAAGATTTATTAGCCTGACGTTATTAACGCTGTTTGCCTGCATCTTGTCCGCGTGTGGGGCAAAAGACGATAATGCAAAATCAGTGGGTAAAAACGGCCCAAAACCTACATTAATTACCGTTACTGCCGTCCAAAATTCGCCTGTTGAAATCACAGAAGAGGGTATCGGCTCACTTGAAGGATTGGTAGACCCTACGCTTAAGGCCGAAGTGCCTGCTCGCATTATCAAAGTATTTGTTAGCCCCGGTGATCGCGTCAAACAAGGACAACTTATTGCCACGCTGGATCCGACGGCTTTTAATCTACAAGAACGAGAAGCGCAAGCTGAGGTGGCGCGTATTGAGGCGCTATTGAATAATCAGTCCAAAACCGTTGAAAGAAATCAGGCGCTGGTCGATAAAAAATTTATCTCACAAACTGCGGTTGATACCAGCCTTGCCGACCAGCGTGTTCTTAAAGAACAATTAGCCGCTGCTAAAGCGCGCATCAACACCATACGCAACAGTACCGGTAAAACTCGCATTTTTGCACCAACAGATGGTGTGGTTGAGAGCAAAATCGTAGATACCGGCGAGTACGTCAATGTCGGCGACCCTATTGTTCAAATCGTTTCCAATAAGTTACTTCGTGCTTACATTCCTTTTCCAGAACGCGTAGGCACACAGCTAAAGGCTGGCTTGAAACTAAGGCTATCGACCCCGACAAGCGACACCAAGTTTGAAACAGTCATCCGTGAACTTAAGCCATTAATTACAGCCAGTAACCGTACGATTATGGTGATTGCTGACGTAAAGAATGTAGCGGGATGGCAAGCAGGCGCGAGTGTAAACGCAAGTGTGATTTTAGGTGAGCGCGAAACCGCAACAATGGTGCCAGAGCAAAGTGTAGTTCTGCGTCCAGCCGGAGAAGTAGTCTACATCATCAAAGACAATGTTGCGCATCAAGCGATTGTCACAACCGGTATACGTAAAAATGGCTTTATCGAAATTACTAACGGAGTCAGCGCAAACGATGTGATTGCAGTAGATGGTGCGGGTTTTCTGACAGATAAAGCTGAAGTCAAAATTGCCAGTAAAAATACGGCAACATCATAATTAACATTAATACTCACTCTTCATGACGCTACCTGAACTCTCTATCAAACGCCATGTGCTTGCCTGGATGCTGTCTGGCGTCATCGTACTATTCGGCATTATCTCTTACCAACGTATTGGTGTAGATCGCTTACCTGCGATTGATTTTCCTATCATCATGGTGACCACGACACTACGTGGTGCCAACCCTGATGTCGTGGATACCAGCGTGACAAGCGTTATTGAGTCGGCTATCAACACTACGCCAGGTATTGAGCATATTCAATCGTCGTCGTCCCCAGGCGTTTCCAGTATCAGTATTACCTTTTCTCTGGATAAAGATATTGATGTTGCCTACAACGAAGTGCAGTCTAAAGTTAATCAGGTATTACGCCGTTTACCCACCGACACCGATCCACCATCAGTGCAAAAAGTTGATACCAATGCCTCAGCAGTCATTTGGTTAGCGCTTAGTGGTGACCGTACTATCCAGCAACTTAACCTTTACGCGAATAATGTACTCAAGAAAAAATTTGAAACGATTAACGGCGTAGGGGAAGTCTCTATTGGCGGCCGGCGTGACCGCGTTATTCGTGTCAATGTGAACCCTGAGCGTATGGCGGCTTATAAACTTGCCGCTAGCGACTTAATCAGCGCTTTTGATCGTGAACATATTCAATTGCCGGGTGGTTTTTTGGTTAGCTCACAAGCTGAACAGCTATTAAAACTAGATCTTGAGTTTCATGATATTGATGCCTTATCAAATTTAATCATCACCACCAAAGATGGCGTGCCTATTCGGCTTAAAGATGTCGCGAATGTTGAAGACGGCCTCACGGACAATCGTCAAATCGCGCGCTACAACGGTAAGCCAACTGTAGGCTTAGGCATGGTCAAGGTAGCCAATGCGAATACAGTCGAGATTATTAAAGAGGTCGAGCGTCGACTAGAACAAGATATTCGCCCCAATCTACCTCCTGGCCTCAGCCTAGAGATTTCGACAAACGATTCAATTTTTATTAACCAAATGGTGGCAGCACTCAAAGAGCATTTAGTAGAGGGCACGCTATTTGCCGCCTTGATTGTGCTGATTTTCATGCGTTCGTTCAGTTCAACCGTGATGATCTGTTTAGAAATTCCAGTGTCGCTACTAGGTGCGATTGCAGTGATGTACTTTGCTGGATATACATTCAACAGCATGACGCTACTTGCACTGTTGCTACTCATTGGTGTGGTAGTCGACGATGCGATTGTCGTACGCGAGAGCATTCTGCGGCACATGTCTGGAGAGGTCGGAGCAGCCCTTAGCCCTGAAGAGATGAAAGATCCAGGCAAGGTCGCTTTATTTCGCTCTCAAGCCACAAGAAACGGCAGTAACGAAGTTGTGTTTGCTGTGCTAGCCTCCTCATTATCGCTCGTATGTATCTTTGCACCGGTTATTTTCATGAGCGGTGTGATTGGGATGTTTTTTAAATCATTTGCGGTAGTCGTTACCTTTGGTGTACTGGTTTCTTTATTTGTTTCACTGACACTCACACCTATGCTGTGTTCACGGTATCTCAGCGTTACCCATAAAGAAAATGCAGTATATAGACTAACTGGGCGTGGCTTAGATTATCTAGACATGCAATATAAGAAGTTATTGAAGGTGACACTGCAACACCGCGGCATGGTGCTGATATTCACAGCGATATTTGTGGTTGCTTCTGGTTACCTGACACTCAAGTATGTTCAAAAAGATTTTGTACCAGAGTCTGATGAAAGTAGTTTTGGTATCAGTATAAAAACCCCACTGGGCTCCAGTCTTGAATACACTGACACTAGACTGAAAATGGTTGAAGCAATATTAGAGAAACATCCAGATGAAATAGATAGCTATTTTTCAACAATCGGCACCGGCTCTCGTGGGCAAGTAAACGAAGGGCGTGTAAACGTACGTTTAAAGCCTAAAGAACTGAGAGAAAAAAGTCAGCAAGCGTTAATCAAAGAGTTAAAAGTGGAATTAGAACAAGTGCCTGGGGCACGTGCGCTACCTGCACCGGCATCTATCGTGCGTGGACAGCGCTCTGAAAAACTCCAATTCAATTTAACGGGAAACAATTTGCAAGAGCTAGGGCGTATTTCTAAACAACTACAGCAAACATTAAGTAACAACACTGAGATGGGTCGCGTTGACTTAGATGTGCAACTAGACTTACCACAGCTCGATGTACAGATAGACCGTGCACGTGCTGCCACGCTAGGGCTCAATGCACAGGAGATTGCAACAGCAATCAGCTTATACGCGGGTGGCATTAACGTCGCTAAATACAATGATACCGCAGGTGATGGACAGCGTTATGATGTTCGCATCAAAGCCACTGAGGCCGATTTAACCAGTGTCACCGATTTAAGTAGAATTTACTTGAGAAGTGATAACGGAGAGCTCGTCCGTCTTGATGCGGTAGCAAAATTTAATCAAGAGCTCGGGCCTGCTGTCATTGGGCGCTATGATTTGCAGTACGCCGTTAATTTCTATGCCAACCCAAATATGCCTTTGGGCGAGGCAGTCAATCTGGTGAAAGAAACCGCAGCGACTATCGTGCCGCCAGAATACACGTTAAAGCTCACTGGGCAAGCTGAAGAGTTTGGCAAAACGTTCAAGAACATCCAATTTGTGTTTTTACTGGCTTTTGTACTGCTCTATATGGTGCTGGCTAGCCAGTTCAACTCATTTATTCAGCCACTGCTTGTGATGCTGGCGCAACCGTTAGCTATTATTGGCGGCCTGATTGCGCTACTCATTTCTGGAGATAGCCTCAACATGTACTCCATGATTGGCTTAGTACTGCTTATCGGCCTAGTCGCTAAAAACTCGATTCTGTTAGTCGATTTAACGAATCAGTTATTAGACAAAGTCAGGGAAAGCGGTGCAATCATCAACAAAACGCATATTAACGCAGCGCTAAGTGAAGCATGCCCAGTACGCTTACGCCCTGTGCTGATGACATCGCTCACTATCATTTTGGCGCTACTACCTGCCGCAATGGGCTTAGGTGCCGGCTCTGAAACCAACAAACCATTATCAGTCGCAATCATCGGTGGGATGGTTTCATCCACTTTGCTTACCTTAGTGGTTGTGCCAGCGGCTTACTCTTTGCTCATCGGCTGGATTAGCCAACGCAGCATCAACCGGCAACACACAAATACAAATAATTAAATCATTTGCCGGCATCATTGCGTGTTGCGATTAGCACATTGCGCGATGCCAGTGATGCCGTAGCGAGGATAAGCTAGGCTCGCACCGTATTAGAGGGCGACATTTACCTTTACCCCCCAATCAGTTGAATGCTACTATTTAACCGCCATTTTGTATGACTTGCTTATGAAGTGATCGCTTTAATCTATCGATTAAGCAGGTGTCCATGATAAAAACAATCAACAAGGGAGCCTCCATGTCAAATCGTCAAACACCTGTTGTCTTTACAGGTAACGCAGGTGAGTACTTTGGTATTTGGATTGTCAATTTACTACTGTCTATTATCACCCTAGGTATTTATTCCGCATGGGCAAAAGTACGTCGAAAAAAATACTTCTACAACAACACACTGATTGATGGAGTTGGGTTTGACTATCATGCCAGCCCAATTGCGATTCTTAAAGGGCGCATCATCGCTGTTATATTATTTGTGCTTTACCAAGTGCTGGCTGGCTTTAGCCCTGTAGCATCGGTAGTGCTACTCATAGCATTTTTGTTTGCGTTGCCATGGATTGTCGTCCGCGGGCTCACATTTAACGCACGCAACTCTAGCCATCGTGGACTGAGGTTTGACTTTGACGGCAGCTACCTACAGGCTGCGCTTGCCTTTGTTTTGTACCCTATCCTAGTCGTAATCACATTAGGGCTAGCACTGCCTTTTGTTGCGCAACGCGTGAATCAATTCGCATTTAACCACCACAAGTTCGGCATCAGTCGATTTCAGATGCAAGCACTGGTGAAAGATTTTTATATGGTTTACCTCAAACTAGTGGCAACCCTCATTGCCATCAGTTTGGCGGTATAT
Source organism: uncultured Methylotenera sp. (assembly GCA_964652655.1). GTDB lineage: Bacteria > Pseudomonadota > Gammaproteobacteria > Burkholderiales > Methylophilaceae > Methylotenera. The sequence goes on along the minus strand of CAZZDN010000005.1, from coordinate 5,212 downwards.
CTAGCAATGACTAGCTTAATCAGCAGTCAACAGCACGACACCGTGAGCATTAATCATCCGCAACCAGTACAGACGCATCATACTATGGCAAACTCAGGGTTTATCAAGGTTGCTGAGGCAGATGCTCCATTAACGGAATATTCGGATGAGGCGTATGCGGCAGAAGCACAATCTACTCAAGATTACATGGAAGATTTAAGTCCAGAGGAGCGTGCTGAGTTTGAAACGCAAATGCAACAGTATGAAGCCGAAATGCAAGAAGCTGAATCTAAAGCACAGGAACAGAGTAAAAAGGCGAACCCACTTGAGAAAGTATTTGGCCCATATGCCGCGATATTAGGGCCCATGATATATGCGATTATTTTAGGCATAGTTTTAATCTACATGATGATGCTTTTCCTCATCACCGCTTACATCAAGTCCAGAATTACAAATCTGGTTTGGAATAACACCTCGCTAGAGCACATTGCTTTTGCAAGCAATCAGCGTATGCGCGACTTAGTTTGGCTCTATTTCTCTAATACTATTATTCTGTTTCTCACACTAGGCCTAGCTACTCCTTGGGCACAAATCAGAATGGCTCGCTACCGCGCGGAACGTCTGGCACTAACAGGTGAAGCCGACTGGGACAAATTTGTGGGCGAGAAGAAAGAAATGTCACGCGCGATGGGCGAAGAAATTGCCGAAATGTTTGATGTAGATCTTTCTTTTGGCTAGTGCACGACAGATGCAATTTGAAGCAGACTACTTTAACGGCATCAGTCCCCGTGCAGAACGGGTGCTGGTGACCATCACAGAAGATGCTTTTACTTTTAATATCCCGACAGCGGATGCAGGACAATTCGTGCAAAAGTACTGCGCTTTTGGCATTAATGACTGCCAAATCCAAGCCAAGCTAGGCAGAGGAAGACGTCTGATTGATCTGCCAGACAATGGCCGCTTAGAGACAGAGTTTCAAGATTTGGAAGCGTACCTTCCAAAACGATTATCAAACCCGATATGGCGTGCAATTCATTATGCAGAGTCACACCAACTGATTGTGTTGGCTGCACTGGTCGGGATTGTGCTATCGACACTTGTGCTTTTGAAAGTAGGGGTTCCGGTTGCAGCAAAACTGGTAGCACTAGCAACACCGCCAGCCATTGAAAAAGACCTAGGGAAACAAACCCTCGATGCTTTAGATCATCACCAATTAGGGTACTTCACTGCTTCAGAACTTTCTGAAGCAAAGAAATCAGCGATCCAACATGCGCTTAATGACTTATGCCTAAAAACTGGTGATTGCCCTAGCTACCAACTTAGCTTTAGAAAAAGCCCTGAAATTGGCGCGAATGCATTTGCATTACCTGGCGGTTATCTAGTGATGACTGATGAGTTGGTTGTACTGGCAAAAGACAATAACGAAATTGTAGCAGTACTGGCACATGAACTAGGCCATGTGAAGGGGCGACATGCCTTAAGACAAACTCTACAAGGAACAATCTCTGGCATCATCGTGATTGCGATTACTGGTGATGTTAGCAGTATTGCAGCAGGCCTACCTGCGCTGATACTGAACATGAACTATTCACGCGACTTAGAAATTGATGCAGACCACTACGCGCTCAAATCGCTAAGAACAGCATGTATTCCTACACAATCTTTTGCGACTTTGTTATTAAGACTAGAAAAAAGTCATGGTGATGCAGTAGTGCCAGAAATGATTTCATCACACCCAGAAACCAAAGCACGTGTTATGCCTTTTCTGAGCAAACAGCCTCCGTGCAGGCTGCCTGACAGCTAATTTGATAATACACATGCATCAATAGCAGCGTAAAGCTCAATATTGATTGTCATACTGACTGACGGGGTTATTAGCTCGCACGCTATTCGGCGTGACGGCAAGCTTCTCTACAACTAGGCTACCAACCATATCCCCTTGTACGTTCACCGTCGTACGTAAGGTATCTAATAAGCGGTCAATCGGTAGTAAAATCGCAATTGCTTCAGCGGGCAGACCAACAGATTGCAGCACTAACACCATCGTCACCATGCCCGCACTTGGAATCCCTGGTGCACCCATCGCGGCAATCATCGCTGTCAAAAATACAATCAACTGCTGCACAAAACTTAATTCCACACCCACCAAGTTGGCGATAAATAAGGCAGCAATCGCCTCATACAATGCAGTGCCATCCATATTAATCGTGGCACCTAAAGGCGCTACGAACCCCGCAACATCTGGTCTGACATGCAAACGCTGTGTGATACAACGCACAGTCACTGGCAAGGTCGCCGCGCTAGAGCTTGTGGCAAATGCTGTTAATAACGCCTCACGTGCGCCTTGAAAAAACCACCAAGGGGATTTTTTTGTGACCAAATACAAGATTAAAGGCAATACCAGTAAACCATGTAATAACGTCACCCCAACCACCACTGCAACAAACTTACCTAAAGTACTCAGTATCCCAATATCTTGCTCTGCGACTAACTGCAATAGCAGTGCCATGATGCCGATGGGCGCGAGATACATAATCCACCGCACGATTAACATCGTGATCTCTAAGGCCTCCTGCAAAAGCAGGTGTATGTGCTTGAACCTTTCCCCACCCACGACCAATGCCACCCCTAGAATCAGGGCAAACATCACGACAGCTAGCACATCACCCTTAGCTAGAGCTTGAAATGGATTAATAAATAAACCATGCAGAAATTGTGCAAAAAATGCTGAAAGTGGCAATTGTTTTGCCTCAAAATTCTGCATTGCTTCAGCAAACATCGTGATATGCAAACCGCTGCCGGGCTTAAAATAATTAGCGGCCATCAAGCCGAGCGCAATCGCTATCATCATCGTCAGCACAAAGTAGACTAGCGTCGTGACCCAAACCCGATGCATTTGCTGATGCGCACGCAGATTGGCAATACCCACAGAGATAGAACAGAATACTAGGGGAATCAAAATCATTTTCAGCAAATCTACAAACAGCGTACCGGCTAAACCAGCGGCATATAGACCAAGTGTGACTAATTGATGCTCAGTACCCAGCGCATGAAAATACAGCCCCATCGCAACCCCAATTACTGCGGCAAGTAGTATTTGCAGATTGAGGCTAGGTAATTTCATACAGAGAAGCCTTTTATATATTGGTATCGTGTTTTGCAAAGCTAAATCAGGTGTAAATTCAGCGGTAAATTAAGATAAAGTAAGACAACTTCAATCTATCGAATGATGCTTATCTGCAAACGCTCTAGCGTTTGGTTACAATGATATAGCTACAATCACAAAAGGGTAAGATTTTATCTTACCCTTTTTAGTTTACGCTTTTACCGTTTTTGTTTTTGCGACGCGCGGCTTAGCCTCTTTCGGTAGTTGTTTAGCCACTGCTTTTTTCACTTTGACTTTTTCAACTTTAGCTTTTTCCGGCTCATCTTCCGCTAGTTTTGCTTCGTGGTTACTATCTGCTTCTGCCTCCACTACAGGAGTTACAACTGCTTTATTTTTCTCCGTAACAGAATCTGCATTCACCGCATTGGTGCTATCTAGTTTCTCAAACACCGCGGCAAAGAAACCATCGGTGTTATGCAAATGTGGCAACAATTTCAAATAGTCACCCGTATCTAGCTGGATTTGCTGCTGAGCAAGAATCTCTGCAGCATTCAGCAACTTAAAGTCTGGTTGTGTAGCCAAGAAATGCTCAGCAATTTTCTCGTTTTCATCGCTCAGCAAACTACAGGTTGCATAAATCAAACGCCCCCCCACTTTAGTCAACTTGGCTGCACGTGCCAGAATATTCGTTTGCTTTACGTTAAGCTCAGCGACATCCTCTGGCGTTTGGCGCCATTTCAAGTCTGGGTTGCGACGTAAAGTGCCTAAACCACTGCAAGGCGCATCGACCAGCACACGATCAAACTTACCGTTTAAGCGCTTTAATTTTGGATCAGTTTCGCTGCTAATCACTTGCGCATTGAGATTACTCAGGCCTGAGCGCTTCAAGCGTTGCCCCAAGTTATGTAAGCGTTTTTCAGATACATCAAATGCATATAAGCGACCTGTGTTGCGCATCAATGCGCCCATCGCCAGCGTTTTGCCTCCAGCACCCGCACAAAAATCAGCCACCATCATGCCGCGTTTTGCTGCAACCAAATGCGCTAATAGCTGGCTGCCTTCATCCTGCACTTCGATTTTACCTTCAGTAAACAATACATGACGCCCGATATTCATACGATTTGGCATGCGAATACCAATCGGAGAATAAGGTGTTTTCGTCACATTGGTTTCGCCAGAAGTATTTTCGGCAATAAACTTGGCAAGCACCTCATCACGTGTACCCTTGATGGTATTCACGCGCAAATCTAAAGTCGCTTGCTCATGCATACTACGCGCAATCGTTAAGGCTTCGGCTTCACCATATTGTGCTACCAGCTTCTCCCACAGCCAATCGCGCACATCGGCCTGAACTGCCAATGGCAAATTATCAGTAGATTTAGCTTTAATAAGATGCGCCCATTCTTTTTGCTGCTCATTCAGCATCGGCTCTAACTCGCGAATACTCATGCCTTGCACGCGTAACAACCAAGCTAAAATCAGCTTACGTGCGTCATCTGGGTCATTTTCATCGTTTGCCGTCACTGTGCTCAAAAAACGTAGGCGGCGTAGTACACCATAAACACTCTCTGCAACAAACGCGCGCTCTTTAGTCCCCAAATCGCGATTATTACGGAAAAACTCACTTAACTTCGCATCAGCAGGGCTACTAAACGTGAGTAAATTAGATAAAACGATGGCCGCTTGCCGAATTAAATTAGGCGTCATATGGATTCTCTTTGTATTCTGTTTTTGTAGTTTGCTTACCGCTAGACTACTTCTATTGGTTGTTTAGCGACATCTTTGATTTCGTCACTGTATTTTGTTTTATTGATTTGGTTTTATGGTTCGATTTAATCTTTGCTTCTATTGTTTAACTTACCGTCGCGCCTTTGCCCGAGAGGCCAGCTAATCCACTATTTAATTCGCAGCTCCGTTAAGGTTTGCTCTAGTTTGTGGCCGTCATCATCAATCATCAATATGCGTGCTGGCAGGTAATAATGCTCAGCGGCTAGCCACAACTCTTTAGTTTCAGATGCGTCTTTATCTGCTGGCGTTAAATGCAATGTTTTATACTGCACCCCAGCACTATCAATCACTTTTTGCTCAGACTGTACTTTATACGGATACTGTTTTAGCTTCTTACCT
>CAZZDN010000004.1:7982-33321 GCA_964652655.1 uncultured Methylotenera sp. | reverse complement strand
TTGAGGTGGCACCAACACATCATGACCTTCCAACAATTTCAACATACCTTGTTGGATAGCCACAATTCAGTCGTTGCTGAGTTAAAGGGAGGCATTAGTAGTACAGAGTTCAACCCTTTTATGCTTAGGCATGCACGCTCTGTGTATTTAGAGCCAGGCCGTTATCAACTGATGACTTCTCTGCAAACTCCTTACCTGATTGCTCAGCCACAGCCATATTTAGATTCAAAAGTGGATTACCAGCAGGCGATTAAGCTAGGTAATCTGATTACTTTGCTTTGTTTGGGTGTGCTGTTCGGCTTAATGGCCTATTACCTTGTGCTAGGGTTGGTCAGGGCACAATTGGTGCATGGCATGTATGCGCTATTTATTTTGGGTAATATTTTCATGCAGGGTACCTCGTTATTGGTATTCTCCGATACGTTTGGTGTGCATAATTTTTATTTAAGCGCACTGCCTATCTTGTTCTCTAATATTGCTTACGTGTTCTTTGTGAAAGAGTTATTGAATATTCGTCAGCAACATAATCCTAAGCTCTACCGTTGGATTCAGTATGCGGTGGCTATTTTAGTAGGATTTGCCTTATGGGGTATGTATGCCCCGAACTGGATGATGGAAATGGCGCGCTATGGGGTCGGTATCTTTCTCAGTTTAGGGTTGGCATGCAGTATTTACCTGAGTAGTAAGGTCAATATGACAGCACGCTACTATTTGATTGCCATTCTTACTTTCTTTGTTTTAGGTGGCTTATCTATTACGGCACAAAACTTTTCTGGGTATACCTTGTATGTTGAGCATTTGGGTTTAATTGCAGTCACGGTAGAGGCGCTGTTATTGTCGTTTGTATTGAGTTATCAATTTCATGAAGTATTCAGAGAGAAGGAACAAGTGTTAGCAGCACTGGGAATCAGCCAAACACAGGTGAAAACAGATAGGCTAACAGGGCTGCCAAATCGAATTGCGCTAGAGGCTGCCATCCAGCTACTTCCTCAGGCTGGCAGTATTACCATCTTGGATGTGGACCGTTTGAAATACTATAACGATAATTTTGGTCATGCTTATGGTGATAAGTTGTTGTGCGACTTTAGCCGTTTTCTACAAAGTCAATTAGGTGAGAAAGGCACGTTGCACCGGTTAGGTGGAGACGAGTTTGCAATTACTGCGCCTCATGGAGATGAGGCTTTCATTAACGCTGTGCTGGATGAAACTGTCGCACATCTGCGAGCTAATGGTTTTGAGTTGGCTGGGATTAGTGCTGGTACAGCGTTTATTCATGAAGAGCCAGATAATTGCAGTATCGTCATGAATATGGCTGATATGCGTATGTATGAGGTCAAGCGTGCGCATAAACGTGCGCAGAATGAGCAGTTTTATTAGCTTCTCAATAAATATCAATCACAAAATACCAATCGCAAAGTGTTAAGCAGGTTTGCGTCTAGCAAATTTGCATGAGCAGATTGTCGATACTTGCTATGCGCTAGACTGGCTAATCAATATTCGCTTATCGCGAAAATGCTTTTGGGAAGAAATTAACTGGCTGTGGTTCTGGCAACTGTAAAATGTTTTTGCGGATTTTACCCATCACATGCATCTCGCATGGTTTGCAATCAAATTTCAGTGTGTAACGGTCATTGCCGTTAATCAGCGTCATTGGCTCCGCAGTGACGGTCCCTTGCACACCAATGACGCCTTTCGCTTCTTTCGGGCATAGGCCGTGGCTAAAGCGCAGACAGTGTTTGGTAATCATGAGTGGTACTTCATCCAACTCTTTGTTGGCTTCGTACGCGGCGGCAATCAATTTAACACCATGTTTTTCGTAAAACTGACGTGCTTTTTTGTTGTAAACGTTAGCAAGGTAGCTCAGCGTGTCTTCGGGGAAAATCGCTGGCGGTTGCGCGGCCTCACGGCGTGGCGGGCGCTGGTAGCCTAAATCACGGGTTTGTTGCAATTGCTCAATGGCATCGCGGCGTAAGTTGTTAACGATGGAGGCTGGGATAAACCAAGTTTGTGCGGTGTTGATGGCGATGCTTTGCGCGCTAAAATCGGTACCGCCTAGCTTGCCTAGATTCTCGCGCAGACTGCTTTCTGCTTTTTCCACATTTTGTGCGTTTTGTTTTTCTGCTTCGCAAGTGGCTGTGGCGCTAAATCCACTTTCATCGCTAACGGTTAACGCAAAGCCATTGGCAGTTTCGTAAAAGTGCATGGCAACTGCTATTTTGCGCTGAGCGGAGTCTTTCTCCAGCAGGCGCATAAACGCGTGATCACGGTTGCGATACATGGTCATATTGCGTGTGAGGCCAGTTGGCATTTCGTTCGGGTAGAGTCGTTTGCCCTCTACCGTGTTGACGCGCAGGCCCACCAGCTCTTTGTGTATATCAAAAAAGCATACGCCATCGCCATTGTGTAGCTCAATATTAGTTTCCACTTCAAAGTAGTCCTTGCCCACTTTAGTGACTTTGCCCAAAGCTTCACCGGAGAATTTAGGCGTATCAAACGCGCCAATATCCGCTTGGCGGCCGTTGACGAAATAATCAGTTGCGCTACGGTTAAAAGTTTTTTCAGGCTGTGGCGTAAAGGTATAGGTGGCGTGGCCTGAGGATGATTTTGCGAGTTCTGGTCGCTCGTGCAGAATTTCATCAATCAGCTCACGATAGTGCGCGGTGGCATTTTTAACGTAAGGTAAGTCTTTGTAACGGCCTTCAATTTTAAAGGAGCTAACACCAGCATCGATCAACGCGCGTAAGTTAGCGCTTTGGTCGTTATCTTTCATGGATAAAAAGTGTTTATCTTTACCGATGATGCGGCCCTTTTGGTCCTCTAGCGTAAATGGCAGGCGGCACTCTTGTGAGCACTCACCACGGTTGGCACTGCGGCCTGTGTGCGCATGACTAATAAAGCATTGGCCACTAAACGCAACGCATAGCGCACCATGAATAAAGAACTCTAAATTACAGGTGGTGGCGTCAGCAATCTGTTTGATTCTTTTTAAATCCAACTCGCGCGCTAAAACGATTTGTGAAAAGCCAACTTGGTCTAAAAACACGGCTTTTTCTACGGTGCGGATATCTGTTTGTGTACTGGCATGTAGCTGAATTGGCGGTAAATCCATTTCCAATAGCCCCATGTCCTGCACAATCAGCGCATCGACTTCTGATTCATACAGCTGTTCTACTAATTGGCGCGCACCTTCTAGCTCGTTATCGTGAAAGATGGTGTTCAGTGCTACAAACACTTCTGCATGGTAGCGGTGTGCATGTTTTACTAGGCGAGCGATGTCGGCAATGGTGTTGGGTGCTTTGGCACGTGCGCCAAACGCTGGGCCGCCGATGTAGACTGCGTCTGCGCCATGATTAATGGCTTCAATGCCAAAATCGGCATTTCTGGCAGGGGCGAGTAGTTCTAAATGGCGGCGAGTTTTTTGCATGAGACTTTTACTTGAGGCTTAGCGAGAGATAATTAAGGTTGAATTTTAGACTAAACAACAGCTTATGACGACATTTGATTTTTAGCCAGGTGAAAAACCTCACACAATTATCGTACAATTCAGCCATGAGTAATCAAGACCTATTAAATCGCAGTATGCAATCTGTCTGGCATCCCTGTACACAGATGCAGCAACATGAGTCCTTTCCATTAACACCGATACAGCGCGGCGAAGGTGTTTGGCTATATGACGCCGACGGAAAAAAATATCTAGATACCGTCAGCTCATGGTGGGTGAATTTGTTTGGGCACAATAACCCACGCATCAAAGATGCCATCAAGCAACAGTTGGATACTTTAGAACACGTCATGTTGGCGGGTTTTACCCATGAGCCGGTAGTGGCATTATCTGAACAGCTGGCGGAATTGACTGGCCTAGGCCATGCGTTTTATGCCAGTGACGGTGCCAGCGCTACTGAAATTGCGCTAAAAATGAGCTTTCATTATTGGCGCAATATTGGCCAGCCGAACAAAACCAAATTTATTAGCCTGCAAAATAGTTACCACGGTGAGACGCTAGGCGCGCTGGGGGTGACGGATGTGGCGATTTTTAAAGATACCTATGCGCCATTGTTAATGCAGTCTGCGCAAATGCCTAGCCCGGATTTTAGGTTGGCAGAAGCAGGTGAGAGTGCGCAAGATTACGCCATACGTTGCGCAGCGCAATTGGAGCAATATGTAGCACAACATTACACCGAGTTAGCAGCTTTTATTATTGAGCCTTTAGTGCAGTGTGCCGCTGGCATGGCAATGTATCACCCGATATATTTAACTAAAGCGCGCGAAATTTGCAGTCAATACCAAGTACATTTGATTGCTGATGAGATTGCGGTTGGATTCGGTCGCACAGGCACTATGTTTGCCACTGAGCAAGTTGGTGGTCAAGTTGGCGGGCAAGTTGGCGGGCAAGCGGGTGGTCAAGTGAGCGATATTGCCGATTTTATTTGCTTATCTAAAGGCATTACCGGCGGCTATTTGCCACTCTCTGCGGTGCTAACAACTGACGAGATTTACCAAGCATTTTATGACCCAAGCACTGTGCGTGGTTTTTTACATAGCCATAGCTATACCGGGAACCCATTAGCATGTAGTGCGGCATTGGCGACGTTAGGTATTTTTGATTCTGAAGATGTGATTGCAAAGAATCGTGATAAATCCGCATTGATTTTTGAAAAAATGCAAGTGCTTACTGACTTGCCAATTAAGCATCTACGTCATCAAGGCATGATATTCGCTTTTGATGTGGTAACAGATAACCCACACTTTTCAAGGCAGTGCTATCAAGTTGGAATGCAGCAAGGTTTGTTATTGCGCCCGATTGGCAACACTGTTTACTTCATGCCGCCGTATACGATGGATGCTGCTGAAATAGCATTTATGATTAACTGCACTCGCGCAGTGATGCAGAGTATTTTATGACACGATTCGCGCTGTTTTTTTTTTAATCTTATGTGGTCTAAGTGTGCAAGCAGAACTTCCGCCTACGGTTGCAAAAGCGCTTAATGAGGCTGGCGTACCTCAGCAAAATGTAGCGGTTTATGTGCAGGCGGTGGATAGCCCGATGGCCATCCTAAAACACAACGCAGACAAAAGCATGAATCCAGCGTCTGTCATGAAAATGGTCACGACGAATGCCGCACTTGATCTGCTTACCCCAGCTTATCGCTGGAAAACCGAGTTGTACCACGATGGGCAAATTAAAAACTGGGTGTTAACCGGAAACTTAATGGTGAAAGGTTACGGCGACCCCAGCTTTAGAGCGCAGGATTTTTGGCGCTTGTTGATGAGCTTAAGGCAGGCCGGTGTTAAGAAAATTACCGGTGATTTGATTATTGATAAAACCTATTTTGCTGATAGTGTTGATAACGGCCAGAGCTTCGATGAGGAAAAATGGCGCGCCTACAACGCGCAGCCGAGTGCTTTTTCTGTGAATGGCCGGAGTACTAGTTTCAGATTTAGTGTAATCGATGATGCAGTCAGTGTGAATCAGGAGTTTGAGTTACCTGAGGTAACGATTGTGAATCGCATGAAACTAGCGCAAGGCGAGTGTGGCAATTGGCGTGGAAAAATGCAATATGATGTGCAAACGCATGCGAATAAAGCGGTAGTCACCTTTAATGGCGTTTACTCGCCGAGTTGTGGCGAGCGCTTTTTAGAGCTTAGTTTGTTTGATGATGCGCAATATGCATACTTTAACTTTAAAAGGCTTTGGCGTGACTTAGGTGGGGAATTTTCTGGCAAGTTGAAGCGCCAAACCATTCCTACCACAGCCAATAAATTGCTGGAGCAAGCCTCAGAACCATTAGGCAGTGTAATCCGCGATATCAATAAATGGAGTAACAACTTGATGGCGCGACAGTTGCTACTGACGATGGCGGCAGAAAAATATGGTGCCCCCGCGACGACTGAAAAAGGCGTGGCCGCAATTAAGCAGTGGTTATTAGCGAATAGTTTATCGGCTGGCGATATTGGTCCAGACGGTTTAGTCATAGAAAATGGCTCAGGCCTATCTCGCGTAGAGCGCATCAGCGCGGGGTTGTTAGGTAAGATGTTAGTACGTGCTTACTTAAGCCCGGTGATGCCTGAATTCATCGCCTCTATGCCTATTTTGTCACTAGACGGTACGGTAAAAGGGCGCTTGCAGGATAGTGCCTCTAATGGGCGAGCGCATCTTAAAACTGGCTCTATCAACGGTGTCAGTGCAATTGCTGGCTATGTGCTCGACGCAAATGGACATCGCCATGTGATGGTGATGTTGGTTAACCATGCCAATGCAGGTGCTAGCCGAGATGCGCAAGATGCATTAGTAGAGTGGGTACATCAGTTGCCTTGAGTTGACGGTGAGAGCATTTTTTACAGTATGATTACGCATTGAGTTTTTTAGTTTGTTCATTTAAGTGCAACACGACAGGATATAGGAATGAAATTATTAGCATCATTACTCGCAGGGCTTTGCTTGTTAAGTTTAAGTGCCTGCCAAGCTGAACCAAATCAGTCAGCATCAGATAAATCAACAGTGAAGGAAGCAAAAGCGATGTCAGCGCAAGTCAAAGAATTAAAAAAGATTGATACTTTAGTGGGTGAAGGCCGTGAAGCGGAGCCTGGCTTTAATGTGACGGTCCATTACACCGGCTGGTTGTATGACCCAACCGCAGAAGATGGCAAAGGCAAAAAGTTTGATAGCAGCTTGGATCGTAAGCAACCTTTTGTATTTTTCTTAGGTGGTGCCCAAGTGATTCAAGGTTGGGACGAAGGCTTTGCTGGCATGAAAATCGGCGGTAAACGCACTTTGATTATCCCTTCAGAAATGGGCTATGGTGCACGTGGCGCAGGCGGTGTGATTCCACCTAATGCTGATTTGATTTTTGATGTGGAATTACTAGGCGTTAAATAAAAAATGTATTTTGTTTGCGCTAGCGATACGCCATTCATCTTTTAGCTTTAGCTAATGGATTGATAGAAGCTAAGTGGGGTGGTGGAGTTAGCAAGCGCATAAGAAATTACATTTTTAGGAGAAGTTAATTGAAAGTAACAGTAAAGTGGATAGACGGCGTTAGCTTTGTCGGTGAGTCTGAAACTGGCCACGCTGTCGTGTTGGATGGCGCACCTGAAAATGGCGGACGTAATATCGGCATGCGACCAATGGAAATGCTGCTGATTGGTATGGGTGGATGTACTTCATTTGATGTAGTGGCTATTCTTAAAAAGGCACGTCAGCCTATTGTTGACTGTGTTGCTGAGATTGACGCGACGCGTGCGGATGAAATACCAAAAGTGTTCACCAAGATACACGTACACTTTGTGATTACTGGTGATAATCTAAACCCAACGCAAGTGGAGCGTGCGGTCAAATTATCTGCTGAGAAGTATTGCTCTGCCTCTATCATGTTGAGCAAAAGTGTAGAAATTACGCACGACTTTGAGATTCGCCCGTTTAGCACTTTAGAAGCATCATGATGATATCTAACGACGTGAGGGTTTTATAAGTAGCGTTTTAATCAGTACCTGATCATCGGTTTAATATGATTACAGAAAAAAAGGGGGGATTCTGTCCCCCTTTTTCTATTTAAGCGCAATTCGCATTCAGTGCTAAGACTAATACTCCATATGATTTAATCTCTAAAGATAAAGCATGCTTTTGAGATAAGTCACGAGTTTGGCTAACTTCGCATTTCTTGCTGGATGAATTTATTCGTTAGCTCAGAAACTAAAGGGTTAGTTAAGTGCTTTTTAACGGTAACGACATAAAAGTTCTCGTAGATATTGGGTAAGGTAATGTATGAAGTTAGGTTGCCAGCAGTAATTTCGTCTTTCACTACCACGTCAGGCATCACTGCAAGTGCTTTGCTATCTCTGCTAAGCAACCTTAACATCGCCATATCATCTGCTTCACCCACAATGTTCGGCGTAAACTGGTGTTGTGCGCATAGTCCATCAAACGCCGATCTGATAGGGCTGTCAGAAGTCGGTAATATCCAATCAAATTTCATATAGTCGCGCCCAAATTGTTTGCCGAGCGTTAGCCCTGGCGGGCCAATGACGCAGATAGGCTGTTGGACAAGCAGTTGGCATTGCCAAAGCTGTTTAGTAGACCCTCTCACCTCAATATTGGTCAGTGCAAAATCAAACTGATGATTAGCAAGCTCGTTGAGTAAATTGGTTTGCCCTCTAGCCACAATGTTTAATTGTACTTTGGGGTTGTTCATCAGTGGGTTCACAAAGCTCTCAACGAAATTTCGTGACATGGTAGACAGCATACCTACTCTTAATGTCTGACTTTCAGTTTGTATACCTTTTCGGAGCGTTGCTTCTAATTCGTCGCCTAAACTGAATATTGATTCAGCATAAGAAAAAGTAAGGTTTCCGGCATCCGTCAGCATCAGTTTGCGATGTTGTCTTGTAAATAACTGCTTACCTATGCTTTCTTCTAGTAATTTGATTTGTATGGATAAAGCGGATTGTGAAATATGTAGCTTTTCTGCGGCCTTAGTTAAATTGCCGATTTTAGCCACATGCCAAAAATGACTCAAATGATGAAAATTAAGTCTAGACATAATAGGATTAAAGTTCTTTTATATAGAACTATTTTTTATAAAAAATATATTATACAGAACAAATGCGAGTGAGAGAAAATAGCGCTATCTAAAAGTGTGAGGAATATGCATTGAACAGTTACCAGAGTTTGTTAACACCATCTATTATGTTTTTTGCGCTTGGGTTTCTGGCGCAATTAATCAAGTCTGATTTAAAGTTACCAGCTGAGCTGACTAAGTCCATCACCATCTATCTACTCTTGAGTGTTGGTATACATGGTGGAATTGAGCTTGCTCATGCGTCACTCTATGAAGCAGTCCCTTCTATCATTACGGCAATTGGCTTGGGTTTGTCGTTGCCCATTTTTGCATATTTCATCATCCATAAAGTCGGCAAAATTGATCATTTAAATGCAGTTGCAATTGCCACGCATTATGGTTCCGTGAGTGCAGGTACGTTTTTAACAGCCGTTGCTTTTCTTGAGGCACTGCATGTTGATTTCGAAAAGTACCCAATCATTATGTTAGCGATAATGGAGTCCCCAGCCATATTGGTTGGCCTAGTAATGGCCTCTTATTTAAGGAGAACAAAATTAAATCTTTCTGTGTCAAAACAGTCCGATCGTTCTGAGTTAATAAAAGAGGCGTTTACCAACGGCAGTATCGTGTTGTTGATTGGTGGCTTATTGATAGGAGATGTTGCAACCGAGAAAAGTATCAAAGCCATATTGCCTTTCTTCGATCAACTATTTATGGGGGTGTTATGTCTGTTTCTATTAGCGATGGGAATGGAGGCTGGAAAGAAAATCAATGACTTTAAAGTGGCAGGTAAATTTTTAGTTGGTTTTGGTGTCTTTATGCCCGTGTTTTCCGGTTTAATCGGCGTTTTAATTGGCGCTTACATACTCGGGTTTAGTGTTGGCGGCACTACACTTGTCGCGGTGCTTGCAGCCAGTGCTTCTTATATTGCCGTACCGCCCGCAATGCGAATGGCAATACCTGAGGCGAACCCATCTATTTATCTGACATTGGCATTGGGGGTTACCTTTCCTTTTAATGTACTGTTTGGCATACCACTTTATTACAGTGTCGCTAACTTCTTAATTTAAGATGGAAAAATATGAAAAACGTAAAAAGAATTGAGCTCGTCATCGAAGCGGTTGAAAAGGCACGCGTGATTTCAACATTAAAAGAAATAAATGTGTTTAACTATACAATCTATAAACATGTGGGCGGCTTTGGTGAGCGTGGTGCAAGAGATGATTTAGCATTTGGGGAAAAATTTGAAAACGTCACCTTCGTGATTGCATGCCAAGAAGATCAATTAAGTGTGATTATCGAGGCGCTAAGGCCCATCCTGAAAAGTTATGGTGGCATGTGTTTAGTATCTGATGCACAATGGATTATCCATTAAACAATTAGCGAGTGATATGGAAAATAATATTAATAAAAAAACACCCATACGAAGATTATTTGATCTTCTCAATCTTGAAAGAAAAGACATTAACCTGCTGGTGGTGTTAACTTTTGGCTATGGTGTGCTTGGTATTGCGACGCCGATTGCAGTGCAGGCGCTTGTCAATATTGTCACCATGGGTGGTTTGTTGCAGCCATTGTTCATCGTCTCTTTGATTTTGTTCATCCTGCTCGTCTTATCTGGTGCTCTGTATGTGTTTGAAGCTTATGTGGTAGAGCTGATTCAACGAAGAGTATTTGTAAGAACCACGATCAATGTTGCCAAACATGGTCAAGGGGTTGATTGTTCACTATACGATTACAGCAACCCAGTGGAGCTGATGAATCGCTTTTTTGATATCACCACTGTACAAAAATCAGCCGCTACACTACTTACTGTCAGTTTGGCCGCGTTTTTACAAGGCTTTATTGGCAGTGTCATTTTAATTTTTTACAGCTTGTATTTTGCAATTCTTGTTGTGGTCATGCTGGTATTTTTAGCGATTATTATTTTTATACTCGGCAGAAAAGGGATTGACACCGCCATCGATGAATCTAAAACGAAATATGCCACGGCTGCATGGTTAGAAACCATTGCTAGAAACTATAACGTATTCAAGTTTTTTAACGGATTAACGAGAGCGAATCGTTTAAGCAATGACTTGGCTGGTCAGTACATTAAAAAAAGAAAAGAGCACTTTCGCACATTACTGGCCCAAAATGTGGGCGCAGTCACATTATATGCAGTCGTTGGCACCCTGATGTTAGCGCTAGGTGGGGGCTTAGTGATTAAAGGTCAAATCAACCTAGGTCAGTTTGTTGCTGCAGAGTTGATTATATTTGGTGTATTGGCCGCTTTTGTTAGGTTTATTACCAAGCTTGAATATTTCTACGATATGTTGGCTGCATTAGACAAAATTGGCTTTCTTGATGACTTGCCGCAAGAGAAAATTGGCACCTATACCATAGCATCAGAGGGATTTAGTCGCCTTGAGGGGTTTAATCTGTCCTTTAATTTCTCTCCGCGCTCGAAATTGATTGAACATGTAAGTTTTAGTTTGTCTCAAGGTGAAAGTCTAGCTGTGCTTGGCGAATCAGGGGCTGGTAAGACCACATTACTAGGTATTGTGACCGGACTGAGACAGCCGACGACGGGTTACGTTGAGTATGATGGCAATGATTTAAGACAACTTAATCAAAACTTACTGCGCAATGCTATAGGTGTTGCCGGCCGTGTTGAGGTGATAGAAGGAACGATTATCGAGAATATTCTCTTAGATAGAGAAGGAATCTCATTAAACAATGTGAATTTAATTTTGGGTGAGTTAGGTTTGCTTGAGGACTTTACTAGCTTAGAGCATGGTTTAGAGACTGAATTGACTGCGTTCGGTGCACCTTTATCAACGACACAATTACAGCGCTTAATGCTTGCGCGGGCGATAGTTGGTCACCCAAAATTACTCATCATTGATGGCTTGTTAGATAATTTAACGATGACTGAATTAAATTCAGTGCTCAACTTGCTTAAAACCCACCAAAAAGATTGGATGTTGATGGTGGCAACACGTTTTGAGCATATCGCAAATCAGTTTAATCATATTATTTCGCTAAATCAGCAGAGTAGTGAGCAGAGATGAGTTTAGATAAGCAAAATCTCAATGATGCATTGGAAGCAACCCAAACGCCAGCATTCGTATTTCGTTGGGTCAAAATCTTTGCCATTTTATTTTTTGCACTGCCATTGTTTGCACTTTTTCTGCCTTGGCAGCAAAACGTGACTGCGCTGGGTAAAGTCACCGCTTTTTCTCCTGCAGAGCGCGTTCAAACCATTGATGCGCCAGTGAGTGGTCGGATTAGCAAGTGGTATGTACAAGAAGGGAGTGTCGTCAAAGAAGGCGATCTCTTGGTTGAAATTAGTGACGTAGATCCTTTGTTTAAAGATAGATTAGAAACGCAACGGAATAATCTCGAGTCGAAGTTGATTGCAAAACAAGATGAGCTAAAAGCTTATCAAGTGCAACAACAAAATTTGATTGCATCAAGGGATGCCAAAATATCGGCGGCTCAGTTTAAATGGGATGTCGCTAACCAAAAGATATTGTCTGCTACTGAAGCAATCAGCGCGGCTAAAGCGACTGCCGATGCAGCGGAATTTCAAAATCAACGCATGCAGCGATTGTTGGTCGATGGCTTGGTATCTAAGCGTGACGTTGAAATTGCGCAAAGAGATCTCATTGTCGCTAATCGTACTTTGGTTAGTGCGCAGGCACAGCAAAACTCGGCGAAGGCAGAGGCGCAGTCTGCAAAAGCAGAAATTATGCAAATACGTGCAGATATGCAGGCTTCTCTTGATTCTAATTCAGCCACTATCAACAAAATTAAAGGGGAGCTAGCCGACAGCCAAAATAGTCTGACCAGCTCTGAAATCAATTTGTCGCGTCAAAATATGCAGAAGGTCACTGCGCCTAGGGCAGGGACTATTTTTAGACTTCCTGTTAATTCGCAGTCACAGATGATTTCTCAGGGGCAGCCATTGCTGGTGATTTTGCCTGATACGCAAGAACGTGCGGTAGAGCTTTGGGTAGATGGGCGCGATGCACCACTCATCACCGCAGGTAGTGTTGTGAGGCTTGAGTTCGAAGGTTGGCCAGCTATTCAGGTACCTGGTTGGGCTAAGGTTGGTATTGGTACCTTTACTGGTAAGGTCTCGTTTGTTGACCCAACTGATAACGGTACCGGTAACTTCCGCGTCATGGTTGTTCCAGATAAGGATTACCCAGATTGGCCATCCGCCCGATTTTTGAGGCAAGGCATCAGTGCTAAGAGTTGGATACTATTAGAGAATGTCACGATTGGTTACGAGATATGGCGTTTGCTTAATGGGTTCCCAGCAAGAATTCCACAATTACAAACATACCCTAACGAGAAAAAATCATAACAATATCGATGCGTGTGTACCGTCAAAATTTAAATCAGACTTTCGCTCAAGATTATTTTTATATTGCTTTGGCGATACTCACTACTAGTCTTTTGGTCGAGCCAGTTTACGCTGAAGAGTCTAGCAAGGCGTTGAGTATGCAAAATGCGAACCAGCGCCTACGATTAGACGAGCAGTTAACGCTAGGTGATTACTCGACTCAAAATCCGACTGAACTTAAACGTGCGCTTGATGATTACAAATCAAAGCTAGATAACGCACAAATTAAGCCTTTGAAAATCGACATCAAGAAAGCCTTGGGTAATGCAGATAGCACACAAACGAATGCTGAAAAAATAGCCGCTATGGATGAAGGGCAAGCGCGAACCTTGTCTATCGCTGATGTGCGGGAAAAAGCATTACAAAATAATTTAACCATTAAAGTTGCGCAGATTGATCCCCTTATCTCAGGCACTCAGCTAAGAGAGGAGCAAGCAAAATTCGACAATATCGTGTTTGCCTATGCCAAATATGCGGAAATAGACGCGCCAAAAATGTCAGGTGATGCAGTCGAGTTTAAATCGGACAATGCAACGCTTAACGGAGAACGTCTCAAACTAGGGCTACTTGAACAAAATAAACGCAGTGTAGAACTAGAAGCCGGAATAAAAATACCATTAAGAACAGGTGGTTCGATTACGCTAAGTTCGCCTTTGGAAAATAAATTGACTAGGGGTGAGTTTCGCAGTGATGAGTACAGAAGCGCGATGCGTTTTTCCATCAGCCAGCCCTTACTCAGAAATGCAGGTACAAAAGTCAATGAGGCTAGCATCAAAATCGCCGAATACAATCAGCAAGCGGTGCAGCTAAGCACTCGTTTGCAATCTATCCGTGTGATTGCCATGGTAGATAAGGCTTACTGGGCTTTGTATGAGGCTTGGGGACAATTGGATGTAAGACGCCAGCAGTTTGAATACGCCAACCAGAACCTCAACATGGTGAAGCATCGTGTTAAAGAGGGGTTGAGTGCAGCCGTTGAGATTAATCGCGCAGAAATCGGAGTTGCTGATAGGATGGAGGCGTTGATCGTTGCTGAAACGAATTTGAAATTAGCACAACGTCAGTTGCGCTTTTATATGAATGATCTTCCAGATGACTTGAATCAAGCAACGCCACTCGTACCTACTACACAGCCAGATTTACTTAAATACGAATTTAATCGGGAAAAATTACTGGATGATGCCCTTTCTGGGCGGCTTGAGCTGTTAGAGCAGGAGCTTAAACTAGCAGCAGATGCTACCAAAATTGCCTACCTTGAAAATCAAACATTGCCGTTGTTTTCATTGGATTATCAGTACGGCGCACTTTCTAATACGAATAGTAGTTTTGGGCAAAACTCAAGAAATCTGCTTAATGGAGAGTATAACGATTGGTCAATCGGGTTGAAGTTTGAAATGCCAATCACTAATGAGGCAAGAAAAGCACAGTTAGAAAATGCAGTGCAACAACGCAATCAACGATTGGCAACTAAAGCACTGCAAACCATGACCGTTAAAAAAGAAATCTATGATGCATTAGACTACGTTGATCAGAATTGGCAACGTATATTGGCAGCCAGACAGCAGGTGTTGATAGCAGGGATTAATTATGAAGCCGAGCTAAAGCAGTTCAATGAAGGTTTGCGTACAATGACCGAGGTGCTAGAAACCTTGACTCGATTAGGCGAGGCGCAAGCAAAAGAAGTGAGAGCTGTGACCAACTACCAGATTGCATTGATTGATACGGCATATGCGACGGGTACCTTACTCGGTTACAGTAAGTTAAATTTCGAATAGTGCTCAACAATTTTATTGAATGTTTGATTGTGAAGCTTTGATTTATTCACAGTGACATTTATTCACGCTGGCATTTATTTGCAGTGGTCTTAATCTACACTTGCTTTTGACTTGCTTTTTTTACGACTAAATATTGGTTTACAAGCAGTCAATAGTGCACCATTTTTCGGATGGTTTAATTCGTTTTACGCCTCAATGACTTTTACGGTGAGTGGTTGTTCATCTTCTAGAATGTTAAGTAAACGATCTATATTCGGGTGTTTGCCAGGACAGTTTTCTGCATCTTCGGTATGTTCTGCATACAAACTCAAGCCCTCAACCGCCGCATCTAAAGAAATCTCTCCGTACATGCGTGCTAAATGGCTATAAACCTTAATTGAGCCTTGGCTGCCTGGTTTGTTCTCAATCACGCCAGCAGGGCTGCCGTCTTGGTTGTAAAGTTCAATACGCGCGACATTAGAAGCATCATCGAGCGTTTGAAGTATGTCACTAAATTTTTGCATGGGTTTGCCTTAATCAATAATTAGAGATGGTAAGTAGTGCTCGTCATTAGCTTCGACATTTTTTTCATGCAAAATTTAATTGGGGCAGGCAACGATGCTGCTCCCTGTTGTTTTGCATCATTAGCATGTTTGGCCTCATCTAATTGCATTTGTTCAATAATACGACGTGATTTTTTATCTGTTTCTGGTAATTGCTCAAGGTGGCTAGCTAAATGGGCGCCGACTTGTTTTTCGGTTTCTTCTAAAAAGCCTAAGCTCCATTTGTCACCCAAGGCGCCTGCCAGTGCACCAATGGCAAATGAGCCAGCATAGAACAATGGATTAAGTACGCTGGTGCGCCCCCCTAGTGATTCAATACGTGATTCACACCAAGCCAAATGCTCAGTTTCCTCACGTGCTGCCTGTTGCATAGTGGTACTGGTGGCTGCGCTTTGCGCAGTCAGTGCTTGTCCGCTGTAGAGTGCTTGTGCGCAGACTTCCCCTGTGTGATTGATGCGCATCAGCGCACTCACTTGTCTTTTTTGTTGCTCGTTAAGTGGTGATTCATCGACGTCTGCATCTGGATGCTGGCGTTCGCTATGGTGTTTTGCAAGTAAGGTGCGTAACCCTGTATCAAATGCACAAATTAATTTGTCTGTCGTGAGTAATCTGTTCATGAAAGTTATTCTACGCTGAATTATCTTAGCTAAGCTAGTCTTGTAAATTTAGTTTTAAGCCATATTGCTGGCTTATGGTTTAAAGCCCATTTGTTTCGCGATGATTTGTATTGGGTGTAATACGTTCACATCCATGCCAGCATCCTTTAGCCCTTGCGTGATGTGCAAACTGCAACCTATATTAGAGGTTGCCAATATTGATACATGGTTTGATTGCATGGAGGCCAATTTGTCACTGAGCAATCTATTGGCCATTTCTGGTTGCGTCAAGCTGTAAGCGCCTGCGCCACCGCAGCATTGGCCATTATCTGGTAGCGCTTTTATATCAGCAGTCGGAATTTTTTTGAGTAGCTCGTACACGGCTTTTTGCCCTTTTTGCCCATTACGTAGCGAGCAGGGGTCTTGTACGAAGATGAGCTCTTTTAGTGGCTCAATCTGTGCATTCGTCCAATCACATTGATTTAGAAACGTACTAATGTCTAGCACTTGATGTGTGCTTAAGTAGTCTTGCAGGCCTGAGCCACAACCACTCGCTGTTGTTAGTATTGGCATGTCAGGTTCAAAGCTAGCGCCATTTTGCGCGATTAATTGGCTGGCTTCAACGGCATCACCAGCCTGACGGGCGATACTGCCACAGCAGGTTTGGGCTTTGGGAACATGCACGTCGTAGCCAAGCGCATTTAATACAAAAATACTTGCGCTCAATGTTTGGTTGTCAAATGCATTCGTAGCGCAACCTAAAAACAGACTGACAGCACCTTGTTTAGGTTGCTTTGCTGGGTACAAAGCTTTCCAAATCATTGGTTTGGGTATTGTGGGTAGTAGTCTAGCTGCCGGTACGATACGCTTTAAAGCGGGTAATAGTTTGGCTTTTGATATTAGCCAAAGCGGCCAAGTGGCTATGTAGCTTAACGTACGATAGCGTATGAATGGTTTGCTCAGACGTAACCAATAGCTTTCTTTTTTGATATAAAGCGCGCGCGTGGTATCTACCAGTGCGCCATAGCTGACGTTGTTAGGGCATGCTGACTCACAACTACGACAGCTCAAGCATAAATCAATATGCGCTTTGAAGCGTGCGTTATTGGGCAGAATGTTTTGCGAGACCGCTCGAATCAGTTGAATGCGTCCGCGCGGAGAGTCTGCCTCAGAGCCTGTTTTCTTATAAGTTGGGCAATGTGGTAAGCACAAGCCGCATGCTACGCAGCGGTCAGCTTCAGCCGTGAGTTCTTTTAGCGATAGCGTCATAGCTACATTATAATCTTTTCAATCTTAATATTGGCTAAACGATTTTAAGCGATTGCAATGTTCGTAAAAAAGCCGCCCCAACGATTGAGGCGGCTTTAGCATTCGATGCAGTAAAACTAGGTGACTGCGCTGTAATAATACAAAGCCTTATTACAGTCAATTACTCATTCACTGTATCTTAATCTTACTCAGCGACACTCGATTACTCAGCTTTAGGTGTCTCAGCTTTTACTGCTGGCGCAGATTGAGCAACTGGTAGGCCTTTGAGCAGATTCATGGCTTGTGTAAATTGAATGTCATCTTTACTTGCAGGCTCGATAGGTGCGCTCGGCTCTGCAAATTTCTTTTCATTCAACTTCTCTTTTGCAGCCTCTTTCACCGGATTAGTTGGCTCCGCTGGTTTCTTAGTTTCCCCATCTTTTGGATTAGACAGATGACGAGACAAGTCTGCTTCATGAATTGCGCCAGACTGGTCTGTACCATCTTCAACGATATAGTCAGGCACGATACCTTTAGCCTGTATCGAGCGACCTTTTGGCGTAAAGTAGCGCGCTGTGGTCAGTTTGATCGCTGCGCCATTATTCATGGGCATGATGGTTTGTACTGAGCCTTTACCAAAGCTTTGCGTGCCAAGTACTGAGGCGCGTTTATGGTCTTGCAATGCCCCCGCTACAATTTCAGAAGCAGATGCTGACCCGCTGTTAATCAATACAACCATTGGTACAGTTTTAATGTCCGCAGGCAAATCACGAATGTAATCATTTGCAGCACCGCCACGCACATAGTTTTCTGGCACGGCAGTTAATTGCATTTTAGAGTCAGGCGCACGACCTTCTGTATAAACCACTAGCTCGCCTTTTGGCAAGAAAGCGGCTGATACGCCTACTGCACCATTCAGTAAACCACCTGGGTCATTACGCAAATCAAGCACAAAGCCTTTGAATGCACCTTTGTTTTCTGTGTGCATCGCTTTAATGGCTTTTGCTAGATCTTCACCTGTGCGTTCTTGGAATTGAGTGATGCGAGCATAAGCATAGCCCGGCTCGGTTAATTTATATTTAACGCTTTTGCTTTTGATAATCGCACGGTTCAGTGTGAATTTTAGTGGTTTGGTTTCCGTTTTACGCACTACTGTTAGCACGATTTGTGTATCTGGCTTGCCACGCATGCGTTTAACAGCATCGTTTAAAGTCATCCCTTTTACAGGGGTGTCATCAAGTTTGACAATCAAGTCGCCACTTTTTAAGCCAGCGGCATAAGCAGGAGAATCCTCAATAGGTGAAATCACTTTCACTAAACCGTCTTCCATGCCGACTTCAATACCTAGGCCACCAAACTCGCCCTGTGTTGCCACTTGCATATCTTTGAATGCATCTGGATCCATGTAAGTCGAGTGAGGGTCCAAGCCAGTTAGCATACCGCTAATCGCTTCTGAGATGAGTTTTTTATCTTCTACTGGTTCAACATAGTCAGATTTGATTTTGCCAAACACCTCAGCAAAAGCGCGCAAATCATCTAGCGGTAATTGTGGCTTAACCATTTTTTCTGCAACAGCAGAATAGGTTAGACTTAACATTAACCCCAGTATCAAACCTGAACCAACCAGCCCAATTTTTGTAAACCGATGATGTTTATTATTTACTTGCATGAATGTAAGGTGTCCTAACGAAAATAACTGTTGCTAATTTAATGTTTAAATATTTGAACAGATACGCTGTGTTAAATGGCTATCTATTCAAGTTATTCCTAAGCTATGATTTGCAAAATAATTTTTAGTTTCAGAATTGCATCATTATATTGCGCGCTATGCATATTAAACTATATCAGTCGGGACATACAAATTGAGTAAATATATTGTTGAAATCACTTATTGCACACAGTGCCGCTGGTTGTTACGCGCAGCATGGCTGGCGCAAGAATTGTTAACTACTTTTGAGCAAGATTTATACAGTGTTGCATTAAGGCCGGGCACCGGGGGGGTATTTGAGGTGCGCTTGAATGATGACATGATTTTTTCGAGAAAAGAGGCAGGCAGATTTCCTGAATCTAAGGAGATTAAACAGTTGGTGCGCGATAGGGTAGACCCAGACCGTCATTTGGGGCATAGTGATAAAACAACGCTTGAAGATTAATCCCGTAGAAGGATTCACTTTATCAGTAATGTACGATAAGTATTTTACGTCTATCACGCAGGTCATGATTAAACGCTACTTTATGAACGCTTAAGTTCAGCATGACATAAATTTGACGTCAGGCGATATATTTTTTGATAAGAAAGGATTACAAAATGGCAGATCATCACGATAACAGCCCAATTGTGGAAGCACTCAATACGATTTTAGAGTTTGAGTTGGCAGGGGTTGTAAGATATACCCATTATTCTTTGATGGTGTTTGGTTATAACCGTATTCCTATTGTTTCATGGTTGCGCAGTCAGGCAACAGAGTCTTTAGATCATGCTAATAAAGCGGGTGAAATTATTACGCATTTGGGCGGTCACCCATCTTTGTCAATCGGCCCATTGTTAGAAACTCATAATCACGACATTGGTGATATTCTGCGTGAGTCTCTAGCGCACGAAACTGCGGCGCTTAATGCGTATAAAGCATTGTTGAAGCTGGTAGAGGGTGGCTCAGTGATGTTGGAAGAATACGCAAGAGAAATGATTTACCAAGAAGAACTCCATTTGGGTGAAGTTGATAAGATGTTGCGTAAACCTGGCGACCTAGCCAAGTTTCATGCTTAATCCAGATTTAAACGCTTAACATCATGTGCTGGCAGCGTTTGCCTGCCAGCCAGTTAAGGTCAGATACTAAGCTAATATAAATTAAGCGATTAAAATGGCAGATGAAGCCAGTCAAATGGCATTTTGTATGAGATTAAAGTATTGAGGTCGCTGTTAAATCTCAACAAAGCGCATGCCCAAATACTTAACGTGTACATCGCTGGGTTAGTTTCAGAGTTATCCCGATTATTTAGGTTTATCTAGCTTTGGTTTTCTCTTCGCTCGGATCGATGCGCTGAGCACCATTGAAGCGTTTGCTCCAGTAACTGGTTTGCATATCATCGACACGCACGCCACCACCGCTGCTAGGCGAGTGAATGAAACGGTTGTTGCCTACATAAATACCCACATGTGAGAAGGTTGATTTAAGTGTGTTGAAAAACACGAGGTCACCTGGCTGTAAATCACTTTTTGCCACTGATTTTCCAAGTTGGCTAATCGCTTTTGCCCCATGCGGTAAGCTGAGATTGGTTGCTTGCTGATAAACATAGCGAACAAAACCACTGCAATCAAAGCCTGTTTCCGGTGAAGTGCCACCATATTTGTAGTTGATGCCAGTCAAACTCAGTGCGCTCATCAATACTTCGCGAGCGCGCTCTGGCCATGCAAGGCTCTCATCTACAGGCTCTGCTGAGGTAGATTTTTCTGACAGTGTATTAGTGCTGGTTAGGCCACTTGGAGTGGCCGCGCAAGACGCACTTACAAGTGTAAGCACTAAACAAAGTATGTAATTGTAGTGGGTGAATTTTGGCACGGACTCATTATAGTGAACTTAGCTAAAAGTGCCAAATGTGATGTCAACTCAAGTTAAAAGGCCACATGAGCGCTTTAACTCATGGGATAATGATGCCCTTATGAGTGAATACAATATCCGCCAAGTTTTTGAGAAAGATGGCATCTTAGCTTCGCACATTGCTGGCTATCATGAGCGTACCCAGCAGCTTGAAATGGCATTGGCCATTTCAGATGCGATTGAGCACAATACCCAATTGGTTGCAGAAGCAGGTACTGGTACTGGTAAGACTTTCGCTTACTTGGTGCCTGCATTACTGACTGGCGGTAAAGTCATTATTTCTACGGGTACTAAAAACCTGCAGGACCAACTGTTTAGCCGTGATCTGCCTAATGTGCGCGATGCGCTAAAAGTGCCAGTCACGGTGGCCATGCTGAAGGGCCGGTCCAACTATGTATGTCATTACCATTTAGAGCGTGCGGCGAACGAGGGGCGCTTTTTAGCGAGAGATGATGCCCAATATGTGCATGTCATCAAGGCTTTTGCAGAGAACAGCAAAACCGGTGACAAAGGTGAGTTAAACACCGTCCCTGAAAATGCCACGATATGGGCGAGTGTCACTTCAACCCGCGATAATTGCTTAGGTGGCGATTGCAACTTCTATAAAGAGTGCTTTGTGATGGAGGCGCGTAAGCAAGCGCTGGCTGCAGATGTTGTAGTGGTGAATCATCACTTGTTTTTTGCTGATGTAATGCTACGGGACGAAGGCGTGGCAGAACTGTTGCCTAGTGCCAATACTGTGATTTTTGATGAGGCGCATCAATTACCAGAAGTCGCTGGTCTATTTTTTGGTGAAGATATTTCTACCAGCCAACTAATGGAGTTAGCGCGTGACTGTACCGCTGCGCATTTGAGCTTAGCCAAAGACTGCGTCCAGTTAGGTGAGGTGATTCCTCTGTTGGAAAAAGCCTGTAAAGATTTTAGGTTGATATTTGCGTACGAAGGCTCACGCATGCCGGTGCAAAAAGCGCTGGCATTAAAGAACTTTGAATCTACATTTGAACATATGCAATCTCAACTCCAGGCCTTGGCTCAGGTGCTGGAGACGCAGGCTGCGCGTGACCCCCTGCTAGAGAAGTGCTGGCAGCGTAGTATGGCATTGTATGATTTACTCAGCCGCTGGCATGCTGCTGAGAATAACAACTTAGTGCGCTGGGTGGAGGTCTTTACACAATCTGTACAGCTCCATGCTACGCCGCTTAGCGTTGCAGAGGGTTTTGGTAAACAGTTAAACGCGCAACCTCGAGCCTGGATATTTACTTCTGCTACTCTGGCGGTTAAAAATGACTTCAGTCATTATTTAGCGCAAATGGGTTTGCAAGATGCCGTTACTGCTTCGTGGCAAAGTCCTTTTAATTATCAGGAGCAGGCGCTGTTTTATGTGCCACCTGATATGCCAGACCCTAATCATGCTTCTTATACTGCTTGTGTGGTAGCTGCTGCGTTGCCGGTGTTGCAAGCTAGCGGCGGGCGTGCGTTCGTACTTTCGACAAGTTTACGTGCGATGCGCGAAATACATGCTTTACTGAAGGATGCGTTTGCGGAAAACGGTATCGAAAGCCCGCTGTTGTTGCAAGGCGATACCTCGCGTACTGAGTTGCTGGATCGCTTCCGTAAGCTGGGCAATGCTGTGCTGGTGGGTAGCCAAAGCTTTTGGGAGGGCGTAGACGTGCGCGGTGAGGCGTTAAGCGTGGTGATTATCGATAAATTACCCTTCGCGCCACCAGATGACCCAGTGCTATCTGCGCGGGTGGATAAGCTCAATGCCGAAGGTAAAAATGCTTTTATGGAGTATCAATTGCCGTATTCGGTGATTACTTTAAAGCAAGGCGCGGGTCGGTTGATTCGAGATGAGAACGATCGTGGTGTGTTGATGATCTGTGATCCACGATTGATTACTAAAACCTATGGTAAGCGTATTTGGCAAAGTCTGCCGCCGTTCAAGCGAACGCGCGTCTTAAGTGATGTGCAGGCGTTTTTTGCGAATCAATAGTTTTTGAGTGGCTAGTTTGACCGTGCATTCTTTTTGCGGCGTTTAAGATGGCTTTAGGTAAGCAAATGTTAATAACTTGTAAAAGATATGACTAAGGAGTAAATCCCGTACTGTTGTTTTTCTAATTGGTTTAGAATGCGCCTCCTTTATATTTTAGCGGCTTTCATTATGTGGCCCTAAAAGTTTTTTATGCATTTTAGACTTTAGGATTTCATCATGTTTCGTTTTAAATTAGTTTCTTTGGCACTAATGGTTTTTGCATTTTCTCATTTAAGTTATGCAGGTGATTGTAATAAAACTGTGATGGGTGGTGGATGTACAGCAGAAGCAGAAGCTGGTGTGGCAGCACATATGCGTAGTCAACCTAAAGCTAAACCTGTTGTTGCAAAGGAAAAAGCCGCAGAGCCTAATGTAAAACAGGTGTCGATGCCAACGAATGTAAAAATGAGTAAAACGGCGAATCAAAAACCGCAAATTTGAATAGCTAGTTGAGTATATTTTGGCTCACAGTAGGATAAAAAGCGCGCCACTGTAGAGCGTAAAGTTTAAAAATAAAAAGCTGACAATTTGTCAGCTTTTTATTTTTATCAATAGGATGCAATGATTCGCGCTATGGTGATTATTTTATTTGCGCTCTAAAATATTGTGATGCATGTTATTCATATTTCAGAAAGTGAGTACGAACTTAGCGCTATTCGCGCGCAGGGGGCGGGTGGACAGAATGTGAACAAGGTCTCCAGTGCGATTCATCTGCGGTTTGATATTCAGGCATCTAGTTTAAGTGACTGGCTGAAACAACGCTTGCTACACCTCAAGGATAACCGTATCAATGCGGATGGTGTGTTGATCATTAAAGCACAGCAATATCGCACGCAAGAGGCGAATAAGAAAGACGCCATTCAGCGCCTGCATGAGATTGTGAATGCGGCTAATCATGTTAAACCTACTCGTTACGCTACGCGTCCCACTTACGGCTCCAAGTTGCGCCGTTTAGAAACTAAATCACAACGCGGGCATTTAAAGCAATTGCGTGGCAAAATAGCGGGTGAGTAGCCGGCAGTGATTTGCCTTGTGGTTGTTCCCTTAGCTTTTTTGATCATGATTCACATCTTGTTAAGGTCAATCTGGACAAGGCTGGCGCTCGTAGATTAACGCTTGTGCGTTAACTTGAGCACATTAACTTGAGCGCATGAACCGTAATGCATTAACTTTAGCGTATCTTTGAGCTACGCCAGCGCAATTTGAAAAGTGTCATTTAAAAAATAACCAATGAATCTATTAGCTTTTGATACCTCAACCGAGTATTTGTCTCTCGCCATTATGCGAGATCACACGTTGTTTAATTATGATGTGTTGGCTGGGCAGACCCACTCGCAAATTATTTTGCCGCAGATTCGGCAGTTATTGAATCAAGCCGGCTTACAGCTACAGGATTTAAACGGCCTCGCATTTGGTGCTGGTCCTGGCTCCTTTACTGGCGTTCGTATTGCCGCGGGTGTAGCACAAGGTCTTGGTTTTGGCGCAAATCTGCCGGTAGTTGGGGTATGTACTTTAATGGCATTAGCTGAGGCGAGTGCCGCGACCAAAGTGATTGCTTGCCTGGATGCACGCATGGGTGAGGTGTATCACGCCGTATATGTGAAAGATGCGACGGGTTGGCAGGCGGTGATTGCTCCGGGCTTATATAAACCAGATGCAGTGCCTGCGGTTGATGGCGATGACTGGGTGGGCGTAGGGAGTGGCTGGCAAACTTATGGTGAGGTGCTGGCAGAGGCTTACCGTGGACAGGTAACCTCTACGCAACCAGCGTTATTGCCGATGTCCAGTGCTGTGCTTGCCTTAGCGCACCCCACCTTTGCTGCAGGCGAGGCTAAGTCGGCTGAGTATGCGATGCCAATTTATATACGCAATCGCGTGGCGCTGAAAACTGCAGAGCGCGAGCAGGGCTTACGTTTATGAACGCACAGAATCAGGCAAAATCTAAGCCGCAATATCAATTCCGTGCCATGTCCATTGCTGATTTAGACGCAATCATGGAGATTGAACCACACATTTATTCACACCCCTGGACTCGTGGCAACTTTGCCGACTCGTTAAAATCTGAGCATAGTGCTTGGGTGTTGCTACATGATGAAAAAATCGTAGGCTATGCTTTGATGATGATGGTGCTGGATGAGGCGCACTTGCTAAATTTAAGTATCAGTAAAACTTACCAAAAACAAGGTTTGGGGCGTTTGTTATTGGAGCATATGATTGGTATTGCGCGGGCGTTAAATGCAGCCAATATGTTTTTAGAAGTAAGGGCTAGCAACATCTCGGCGATTGCCTTGTACGAGAATATTGGGTTTAATGAAATGGCGGTGCGTCGAGGTTATTACCCCGCACATCATGGACGCGAAGACGCAATTTTAATGGGGCTAGCGATATGAGTTTGATGACGCGTGAGGACGTACTGCGAGAGCTTGAATTGTTACCTGTGTGGCAATTAAGAGTACCCCTGCCTAGCGTGCAGCTTATGCCTGTGCCATCCCATGCAACGACTGATGCAACTGAAGTCGTACTAGAGGTTGCCCCATTATTAAGCCCGATGATTGAGCCAGTGATTGAGCCAGTGATTGAGCCAGTGATTGAGCCAGTG
>CAZZDN010000004.1:0-7882 GCA_964652655.1 uncultured Methylotenera sp. | reverse complement strand
TGATTGAGCCAGTGATTGAGCCAGTGATTGAGCCAGTGATTGAGCCAGTGCCGCCAGAAATCAGACATGAAGAGCCAGCAGTGGTCGCTATGCCCTTCCGTTTGCTTATCAGTACTGATGCTAGCATCGCCTTTTTGTTGGATAGCGCGCCTGCCAATATGCAGGATACAGAAACGTTATTGAGCAATATGCTTAAAGCGGTTAACATAAATTGCAGTATTGATATTGCAGAAGCCACCAAAGAAACGCTGGGCGAGCATGTGGTTAAATTACTCGTGGTGATGGGTGAGGCCGCTGCTGAAAGCTTGCTTGGGCACTTGCAAGCTGTAGCAGATTGGCGTAGCGCTCGAGTCGCTAATCCGATTTATTACCAGCAGTTGCCAGTAGTGGTTACTCACCATCCTACATTTCTGTTGAACAACACGGCCTATAAAGCCCAGGCTTGGGTAGACTTATGTGCAGCTAAACGTATGATAGAGCAGATATCCCGCTCTCCAGACTTGTAAATAAAAGATTAAGCACTATATTAATCTCGTAATTTTTATTGATAATCGATCAGTTTTAGAGGAATCACAATGAAGCATTTAATTTTGAGATTGATGGCAGTGTTGTTCGTCCTAAGCCTGACTGGTTGCGGCTATAACACTTTTCAATCGCTGGATGAAGAGTCAAAAGCCAGCTGGTCTGAGGTGCTGAATCAGTATCAGCGTCGAGCCGATTTAGTCCCCAATTTAGTCAATGTGGTCAAAGGCTATGCCTCACATGAAAAAGATGTGCTGACGCAAGTAGCGGATGCGCGTTCAAAAGTTGGTAGCATGCAAGTGACCCCTGAACTATTGAGTGATCCAGAAGCTTTTGCCAAGTTTCAGGCGGCGCAAGGGCAGTTAACCTCAGCATTGTCACGCTTACTCGCGGTATCAGAAAACTACCCGAATCTGAAAGCTGACCAAGGTTTTCGAGATTTACAGGCGCAGTTAGAAGGCACGGAGAACCGTATCACAGTGGCGCGTAATCGCTATATCGAAACCATCAAAAACTACAACGTGGCTGTGCGTAGTTTTCCTAATAACTTAACCGCTACGGCACTAGGTTACAAAGCTAAGCCGTCATTTACTGTGGAAAATGAAAAGGCGATTTCTGTTGCCCCTGCGGTTAATTTCGACACCAAGTAAAAGCTAAGCGCTTGCGTGATTAGTGTGGCCTCCTTCTTCAAAGCAAGCTGGTTTGCACTTGGTATGATGCTGCTAGCATCTTTTCCTGTGCATGCCGAGCTTGCGCCTATTCCTGCTTTACAACAACGTGTTACCGATTTAACCCAAACCTTGAGTCTCGAGCAACTAACTGCACTCGAGCAGAAAATTGCTGCATTTGAGCAAGAGAAAGGTAGCCAAATCGCGGTGCTACTTGTATCGACTACCCAGCCGGAAGCGATAGAACAGTACAGTATTCGTGTCGCAGAAGCATGGAAAATCGGGCGAGATAAAGAAGATGATGGCGTTATTTTGCTTGTGGCAAAAGATGACCGTAAGATGCGCATAGAGGTGGGATACGGCTTAGAAGGTGCAATCCCTGATTTAATTGCCAAACGGGTGATTACCGAGGTCATGGCGCCGAGTTTTAAACAAGGTGATTTTTATGGTGGCATCAGCAAAACCTTGGATACGCTGATTAGTCTGATTAATGGTGAGCAGTTGCCTGCACCGCCTAAGCAAAATAAACAAAGTGGTATCGGTGATTTTTTACCATTATTGTTAGTCGGCGGTTTGATACTGGGTAGTCTATTACGCGCGATATTTGGCGACTTTTTTGGCGGTGTGTTAAATGGCGGTTTTATTGCCGTGCTAGCTTGGTTCTTTGGTGTAGCATTATTGATTGCACTCTTACTGGGCTTGGTGGCCTTTGTTATCACGCTGATAGGTCCCTCAGGCTTGGGGCAACTAGGCGGTGGTAGCTATGGCACAGGAGGTTACAGTGGTGGGCAGTTCGATAGCTGGGGTGGCAGTGGCGGCGACTTTGGCGGCGGCGGGGCATCTGGAGATTGGTAATGACAGTTAATTCGATCCGACGCTTGTTTCGACACATTTGCACTTTACCCAATAGTGTAAAAAAGCATTTTTCTGATGACGCAATACAGCGTATAGAAGCCGCAATCGCAGCCAGTGAGTTGCAACATTTAGGCGAGATTCGTTTTGCGGTGGAAGCTAGGTTGCCATTTTTAGCCTTGATTGCTAAAAAAACTGCTAAACAGCGTGCCTTGGAGGTTTTCTCAATATTGAACGTATGGGACACAGCACATAATAATGGTGTGTTGATTTACCTATTGTTGGCGGACCATGATTTTGAGATTCTAGCTGATCGCTGTATTCATCAGCATGTGGGCAGTGATGGTTGGGCGCAAATCAGTCAGCAAATGGAGCAAATGTTCAGACAAGGGCAATTCGAAGCAGGTGTCGTTTATGGTATTTCAAAAATCAGTGAACACCTGATTCAACATTATCCTACGAATGGTGATAATCATAATGAGCTATCAGATGCGCCAGTCATTCTTTAAAAAAATATGCTGTAACTTTCAGCCGCATATCTCGTTGTTGTACAGTTCTCGCTGCCTTGCAGCACAGTTTGTTGTGCCTCAGTTTAGGCATTTTTGTAGATTCCTACTAGCATCCTTTTTACTGCTACCCTCAGTTACACACGCATCTATTGCCGACATTACGCGTATTTATAAACAAACGCCCAAATTAGAAGATTTTGAAATCTGTACAGGCGGTGGCTGTGCGGAAGTTAAACAAGTTGGATTGACTCGTGACGAATGGAAGGTTGTTGCTGACATCTTTGATGAGCCCAGTTCAGTCAGTGATGCTTCACTAGAGCGCAAGCATATTGCAGAGGCGATTGGTGCGCTGGAGAAAATAGTAGGCGCTAAAACTGCCACGCATACTGATCGTGCAGGTACTTTTGATAATGCTAACTACCCTGGGCAACTCGATTGTAATGACGAAGCCATTAACAGCACCACCTATATGCGCTTAATGCAGCAACATGGATTAATCAAGCTTCATCAAACAGAAGATATGCGCACACGCAGTTATTTTATTTTCGGCTGGCCACATAGCACGGCAGTGATTCATGAGTTGGCTACAGGTGAGCGTTATGCGGTGGATAGTTGGTTTTACGATAACGGTGTGCCTGCTACCATTGTGCCGTTTGCAGTCTGGAAGTCAGGCTACTTCCCATCAGATAGCCCTATCATCAAAGGTCGTGCTGCAGCTAAATAATAAAAGTATGCGCTTACAGCGTGTAAGTATTACTGACTAACTCCCTGATTATCTGTAAAATTCGCATTTTTATTTAGCACTGAGCTTACATTACTATGCGCGCCTCTCAATTTTTCTTTAATACTCAAAAAGAAGCTCCAAACGAAGCTGAATTACAAAGCCATATTTTAATGGTGCGTGCAGGCTTAATTAAACGTTTAGGTTCTGGCTTATATAGCTGGATGCCGCTAGGCTTACGCGTGTTGCGTAAGGTAGAGCGCGTAGTGCGTGAGGAAATGAATAACGCGGGTGCGTTAGAGTTATTAATGCCAGCGGTGCAGCCAAAAGAGCTTTGGGAGGAAACTGGCCGTTGGGCCGTGTTTGGCCCGCAAATGCTAAAAATTCAAGATAGACACGAGCGCGAGTTCTGTTTTGGTCCTACGCATGAAGAAGTGATTACCGACATTGCACGTAAAGAAATTCGTAGTTACAAGCAGTTACCACTGAATTTTTATCAAATTCAAACTAAATTTCGCGATGAGATTCGCCCACGTTTTGGCGTGATGCGTGCGCGTGAATTTATGATGAAAGACGCTTACTCATTCCATACGGATTTTGCATCATTAGAAAAAACTTATGACACGATGTACCAAGCCTACAGTAATGTATTTACACGCTTAGGTTTGAAGTTCCGTGCTGTAAAAGCGGATACTGGTGCAATTGGCGGTGACGGTTCACACGAGTTCCATGTGTTGGCCGATTCAGGTGAGGATGGATTGGCCTACTGCGAAACCTCGGACTATGCGGCAAACGTAGAATTAGCAGAGGCGATTCCTACGAGCAACAGCCGTAGTGCAGCAACTGAAACTATGCGCGAGGTAGATACCCCTAAACAAACCGCCTGCGAAGACGTAGCAAAATTGTTAGGAATCAGTATAGAGCGCACAGTGAAGGCGATTGCCTTGATTGTCAAAGATGCAGCGGGCAATGGTAATTTCTACCTAGCCTTGTTGCGTGGTGATCACAATCTTAACGAAGTGAAACTAGGCAAACTCGCTGGTATGGGCGATTTCAGATTTGCCACCGAAGAAGAAATTCGCGCTAACCTCAACTGCCCACCTGGCTTTATCGGCCCAGTCGGCGTGGGTGCCAATGTAACGGTGATAGCCGATAAGACCGTGGCATTAATGAGCGACTTTGTGTGTGGTGCTAACAAACCTAAATTCCACTTGGCTGGCGTAAACTTTGCCCGTGACTTACCTGAACCTGTGCTGGTCGCCGATATACGCAACGTAGTAGCGGGTGATGCCAGCCCAGATGGCAAAGGGGTGTTGTCACTGTGTCGCGGTATCGAGGTTGGCCATATTTTCCAGCTACGTACTAAATACTCAGAAGCCATGAGCGCAACCTACCTAGATGAAAATGGCCAAACGCAAGTGATGGAGATGGGCTGTTACGGTATAGGCGTATCACGGATTGTAGGCGCGGCGATTGAGCAAGGTAACGACGAGCGCGGCATTATTTTCCCTAAGAGTATGGCACCTTTTGAAGTGGTGATTTGTGCGATTGGCTATGATAAGTCTGAAACAGTAAAAGTAGCAGCCAACAAACTGCACGATGAACTGCAAGCTGCTGGTGTTGACGTATTACTGGATGACCGAGGTGAACGCCCAGGCGTTATGTTTGCCGAAGCAGATTTGATGGGGATACCACATCGCCTAGTGATTGGCGAGCGTGGTCTTAACGAAGGTAATGTAGAATACAAAGTTAGAACACAGGCTGATGCACAATCGGTAGCCCTAGCGTCAGTGGTTGAGTTTGTACGCGGATTGGCTTAGTATTAATATTGTAATCAACGTGTTAGGGGATTTAGGTGCTTAAAATTTTACGAATCAGCTTGTTTGTTATGCTAGGGGCTTTAGTGCCTGACATGACTTTTGCTGGCTCGCAAAAAGAGGAGCCACTTTCCAATAGTGTAAAAGCCTTGATGCAGCGCAGTGTAAGTGACAGAGCTGCGCCAACACTTACATTTGCAACTGAAGAAGAAGGCCGTGCATGGCTGAACGAGATGTCGCAACGTTTGCAAAAACGCATGCCAGATCAGCAATATCGTGAAGATTTCTTGCGCACAGTACATTATGAAGCGAGCCGTGCGGGTTTAGATCCACAAATGGTGCTCGGTCTGATTCAAGTTGAGAGTGGCTTCAAGAAGTACGCTGTATCGTCAGTAGGTGCGCGTGGCTTTATGCAGGTGATGCCATTTTGGGTGCGTAGTATCGGTGCAACCGATCATAATCTTTTTCTATTGCGCACTAATTTACGTTATGGATGTACCATTTTAAGGCACTATATTGACATTGAACGCGGTGATTTATATCGCGCACTAGGCCGCTACAACGGTAGCTTGGGTAAGCCAGACTATCCTAATTTAGTCCTTGGTGCTTGGCGTAAACATTGGGACTACACACCAAATAACTGGAAAACTCCACCTAGAAACATTTAGTCGCCCCTCTCTCAAGTAGTGGCCACGATCTTAAGTTTTGGTTTCGTCATCCTAAATATAAAAAAACCGCCATTGATAGAAAATGGCGGTTTTTTTAATCAAATCTAACTACTCTTTTTGTACCTTAAAGCCGTAATAGGTGCCAAACTCACCTTCAGGTTCATGGTATACAAATACCATTTGGTTTGCATAACCCAAACCTGAGTAATGATTGTTCGCACGCAATTTCATGGTTTTTGGTAATTCTGATCTACCTACATATTTACCTGTAATATCAAATATTAAAACCGCTTTGTGATCGACATCCAGCAGTGCGAACTCTTCACCCTTAATCGCTGTATAAGCAATAAAAGAATCGCTGATGTCGTCATTTGCAGCACCTGCTTTATCGAGCTCTAATAGAATTTCACCAGCTTTCTCTCTACTTTTTGGATCAACAATAAAAACTTTGTTGCTTCGTGCCTGTTTTGCATAATAACGTTTATTTTCTGCATCATAGCTTGGAATGGTTGCAGAATCGCCAAATGCAGGATTGAACTGCGATATTTCGTCAGACGAATCTTTTAACTCACCAGATTCAGTGAGGTGAATCGAAAAAGCGCCAGAGTTTGGTGCAAATCCTAAGTCGCTAGAAATATTATAGGTAATCGTTTCTAGCTGATGTGTGTTTGTGTTGTAGTAAATCGAACGATTGTCATAGCCCGGACGTGATGAGTTGATATATTGGCTATTTTCATCATAAGCGTGAATCATCGACTTTGAGAACGGCGCCTCAGTTTCACTGCCCATTGGCGCCAATCCACCATCGGCAATATAGTAGCGCTTTAAACCAGGGATATGCGCTACAGTCATAGGGCGAGTGGTTGGTTTTTTCACTAAAGGAATCTTAATACCTACTTGCGCCTCGGGGAGTATTTCCGCATGCGCAGTTAAGCTAAGTGACAAAAGAGCAAATGGAACAAGTAAGGATGACGCGCGCATTTTTTCTCTATTTCTTTAAAACGGTTAAATGGTATTTAGTCAAAGTGATGGAAGCTTTTGTTCAATTTAAATTGCTACGAACGTTTATGATTCGATATTCAGTTTTTCTATCAGCATTGCATCGCCGTAGCTAAAGAAGCGATATTCGCGTTCTACTGCGTGAGCATATGCTTTTCTGATGTTATCAATCCCCGCAAATGCAGAGACTAGCATGAGTAAGGTGCTTTTAGGTAGATGAAAGTTAGTTAACATGCGGTCAACGACGTTAAATTGATAGCCAGGCGTAATGAAAATATCGGTATCGCCTTCACCAGCAGTTAAAGTACCATTTCTTGCTGCACTTTCCAGCGCGCGCATCGCGGTCGTACCAATCGCAGTCACAATACCGCCATTCGCTTTGGTGGATTCAATCAGTGCCACTGTTTCTGCGGGTACATGGAATAACTCGCTGTGCATTTTGTGGTCGGCCACATTATCTACGCGTACAGGCTGGAATGTACCCGCACCCACGTGTAATGTCACGTAAGCGATATTCACGCCTTTAGCCCTCAGTTGCTCCAAAATTTCCGTACTGAAATGTAAGCCTGCGGTGGGTGCTGCCACCGCGCCTAAGTGTTTCGCATATACGGTTTGATAACGCTCTTCATCATGTTCTGTGGCACCGTGTGTAATATAAGGTGGTAATGGTAATGCCCCATGCTTATCTAGTAACTCAAATACCGAATCATCACTTAAAAAGCGCAACTCAAATAAGTCGTCATGGCGTGCAGTCACTTCAACATCAAAAGCATCACTCAGCGTGATGCGGCTACCAATTTTAGGTGAACGGGATGCGCGTACGTGGGCATAAGCCGTATTTTGATTAATTACGCGTTCGATTAATACTTCTACATTGCCACCTGAATGCTTATTCCCAAATAAACGCGCCTTGATTACTCGCGTGTCATTGAAAATGAGTAAATCGCCAGCTTTGAAAAAATCTGGGAAGTCTAAAAACTGTTTATCTGCTAATTCGCCGCTTGCGCTATTGAGGTACAACAGGCGACTTGCAGTGCGTTCTGGGGATGGATGTTGTGCAATTAATGAAGAAGGTAAATAAAAATCGAAATCTTGGGTTTTCATATGGCTCATAGCTTGCTATAAT
>CAZZDN010000003.1:0-35571 GCA_964652655.1 uncultured Methylotenera sp. | reverse complement strand
TTTCCGCCATTGCGAAACCAACTGCGTTGGTGATACCTTGACCTAATGGACCTGTGGTTGTTTCCACGCCTGGTGCGTAGCTGTACTCTGGGTGACCAGCACATTTTGAGTGCAACTGGCGGAATGTTTTGATTTCATCCATTGGCAAGTCGTAGCCAGTTAGATGTAACAATGAGTAGATCAACATTGAACCGTGGCCGTTAGAGAGCACAAAGCGGTCACGATCAGCCCAGTTTGGATTTGTTGGATTGTGACGCAAGTGGTGATTCCACAATACTTCTGCGATTTCAGCCATGCCCATAGGCGCACCTGGGTGGCCTGAGTTAGCTTTTTGCACTGCATCCATAGATAACGCACGAATTGCATTAGCTAGGTCTTTACGTGTTGCCATTGTTTTCTCCCTAATGATTAGTACTTGAGGACTTATAAAGATAGCGTTTTGCGCGAAACCTCATAAACCTTAATTGAAGTTCTCAAAAAGACAGCAAAACTCACTGCTTTTTCGTGAAAGCTAAATTATTGCTTAGATAGCTTTTTTCGGCAAGTAGAACGTAAGGCTCGTACAACGTGAGACGACTAAAAACTAAAGTAGCGAAAAACTTAAAGTGGCGAACTTCAATAACTCGCCACTTTAAAACATCACCAACAACCTGCTAAATTTAATCGAGCTTAAACAAGCATTGAGATGCAACAGAGGCCAGCACTGCTTCAATCGCCTTACAATTTGCTTTAGCGTCAGCGAAAGTTAGGTGCGTTGGCTTTTGATTGAGCACACAATCACTGAAATGCTCAATTTCTAAATTAAAGTGATTACTCGGCGCGAAGCGTTCTTCAGCGTATTTACCATCTTCGGTTGACCATGACACCACTGGCACATCATTCTGAAACACCCATGCCGCATGGCATTTGACCCAACCTTTAGTACCGATGATTTCATATTCAGATTTGCGACTACGCTCGAAACTGATATCAAAATGCCCAAAACGCGCACGCCCCTCCGTATCTACTCCAAAATCCAGCACGCCACTGGTCACGATATCAGCACCGTGCTCATTTAGCTTAGCATGCGCAAGGACTGATATAGGCTCTAATGGCTGCACTTGTGTAAGACCAGCACACAAACCCATCGCCCAGCGCAAACTATGTATTGCGTAAGGACCAATATCCCACATCGCACCGCCACCATTCGCCATACTACGATTGATACGGTACATACGCGCCTGACGCATTAAAAATGAATAACTGGCACGCACTGACAATACATCACCAATCAAGCCCGAAGCCACAATTTCTTGAATGCGAGCATGCTGCGGATGAAAACGATACATAAAGCCTTCCATCACCTTCACTTTATTGCTGAGTGCAGCCGCCTCTATCGCTTGAATATCCTGCAAGGTGGTGGCCATCGGCTTCTCAATCAATACATGCTTACCAGCGTTAATGGCCTTGATTGCCCATTCAGCATGCTCCTCATTCGCCATCGGGCAGTAAATCGCCTCGACATTCGCATCATGAATCAATGCATCCATATCGTCATAACATTGCACTTCGCTTGCATAGCAGGGTGCATACTTTTCCAAAGTCGCCTTAGCCGCGCCAGGACGCCGGCTAGCAATTGCAACTAACTGCGCATTCTGCGCTTCAATAATTGCTGGTAACAAACGCTCATTCACGCGCGCAGCCCCCAGTATGCCCCAGCGTAGTTTTCTATGTTCAGTTACTGTTTGCGTCACAATCTATCCTTTATTCTGATTAAATATACTTAACATTTCGCGCTTGCCTACTGCTATTCGCACTTTATGGCATGCCACCCGCCATTTGTATGCCATTTACTCAAAAACACTTACAGATTAAACCTTAAAACCTTCATAGAGCTGTTCATACTGCGCAGCATATTGCTGCAGAATGAGGTGCCGCTTGATTTTTAAGGTTGGCGTCAGCAAACCATTCTCAACCGTCCACGGTGTAGGAAGTAAAGCAATCTTTCTCACTTTGGCATAACCAGGGAAAGAGCGCATCTGCGCCGCCACGCGTGCAAGCGCAAAAGTACAGGCCGAACGCTCACTCAGCGCCTCCGGCCAAGCATCAGATAAACCATGCATTTGCGCTAAGGCATGCCACTTATCCTGATTCACTACTGCTAACAAACTTAAATACGGCTTACCCTCGCCCACCAACATCACCTGCTCAAACAGAGGGTCTGTCATGATGGCAGTTTCAATATCATTGGGCGGCACCTTCTCACCATTCGAGAGCACAATAATCTCTTTGATACGGCCTGTAATCGTAATACGACCAGTGTGATCAATACTCGCGACATCACCAGTTTTTAGCCAGCCATCAATAGTCAATATGGCGTCACTTGCCTCTGGATTATTCCAATAGCCTTGCATCACGCTAGGGCCTCGCACCTCTAAACCACCAGCCTCATCCAAACGCACTTGCACATGAGGCAAGGCATGCCCCACACTGCTAGGCAAATTATGCTCAGGCAGGTTGACGCTGATGACTGGGCTAGTTTCGGTCAAGCCATACCCTTGAACAATCGGCACACCCAAGCCAATGAATGTGCGCGCACTATCTGCAGAGAGTGCAGCACCACCTGCAACAGCCAAACGCAGACGACCACCTAAACGCGCTTGTAACTTGCTGGCAACCAAACGTTTTAAGAT
Organism: uncultured Methylotenera sp.; assembly: GCA_964652655.1. GTDB lineage: Bacteria > Pseudomonadota > Gammaproteobacteria > Burkholderiales > Methylophilaceae > Methylotenera. Next base: position 32,899 of record CAZZDN010000003.1, on the reverse strand, counting down.
GGGCCATAACAAAAAACGACATTGCCATTTAGCCCTACCCTGCATACACTCAAAACGGCTGTATCCAACATCCACTGCAAACGCAAACAAGCGCGATGCATACGCCGGACCTGTCTCCAGCTTATTACGCAATGCCAATTGAATCCGCTCAAAGATACGAGGCACCGTCACAATGATTGTGGGGCGCACTTTAACTAGGTCTTCCTGCAACTGCTGCACCGAGCGTGCGAACGCCACACTTGCACCAGACATCATAGGCAAACAGTAACCCGCCATCCGCTCCAACGCATGCGACAAAGGCAGAAAAGAAAGAAATACATCGTGCGGGTAAACATTGAAATAGCTTAGTGAGTCCCAAGCATTACACATTAAGTTACGATGCGTAAGCATTACACCTTTGGGCTTACCTGTGGTGCCTGATGTGTAAATAATGGTTGCTAGCGCATCAGCATCTCTCAGGCAATGCTGCAGTTCAGACTGCATAGCGACGGACGGCAACCAAGCATCTAGCCCGAGTACGAATTGATTGTTACCCTCTGCTGGGGGCGAGTTGCAGCTAATCACACGCTGTAAGCACTTAAAATCAACACCTAGCGCAACAAGCGCTTGCCAATCACTCACATGATTAACGAGTAAAAGTTTTGCACCTGCGTCCTGCAACACATGGGCAACATTTTCAGCGCGATCCGACACATAAAGCGGCACCGTGACCAACCCAAGCGCTAAGGCTGCCTGATCAAACATGACCCAACTGGGGCAGTTTTTGAGCATAATCGCAACGCGATCACCAACCTCTAAATGCTCACGTAGCAAAGCCTGTTGCCAGCGAATCACTTGCTGCATGACTGATCGCCATGTCATCTCTTGCCAATCACCCACGGCTTCGTCGAAGTATCGATATGCAACAGCGGCTGGTGAGCGTCTAACACGTTCTCGAAATAAGCCGTCTAATGTGACTGCAATCTCAGGGGAAACGTAATCCACGCCATTTTGGCTTTGCATTTTGCTTAGCAATTTTTGGTGATTACCTGGGCTTAACACACTGATTCATCGAAAATGATGAATAGATGGTTAAATAGACTCCTGCGGGAACCACTTAATGCTACAGCCAATGCTTGGTATTTGCTCTTTGGGCCCTTCACCCGTTTCAGCGATTAACTTCATCGCATTAAAGAGATCTCTTGGATGATTTTCATCTGACTGGCGGCGGCCTGCCGCATCAAAGCGTCCACGATATTGCAACTCAAGATTAGCGTTGAAACCAAAGAAGTCAGGTGTACACACCGCACCATAGGCCTTGGCAACCTCTTGCGTATCGTCCAGTACGTATGGGAAAGGGAAGTTAAACAACTTCGCCTCTTCCATCATGCGCTCGTATGAGTCTTCTGGATAGTTTTCAGTATCATTACTCTGAATCGCAATCGTGTTGATACCATAATGTAAAAGCTCGCGGCAATCATCCACTAGACGGGTTTTAATCGCCTTCACATAAGGACAGTGGTTACAGATAAACATCACTAACAAACCGTTTTTACCCGCGCTATTTGCTAACGTGTATCGCTTGCCATCCACCCCTAGCAAATCGAAATCTACCGCTGGCTGACCAAAATTACAGACTGGGGGATTTAAGCTAACCATTTTCTTCTCCTTATTTCGTTATACTTATTACTGTGACAACGTTAATGTTTATATTATCACTTTTGTTTTATTGTTTGTTTTACTGTTTGCTTTACTTTTGGAGTCGCTCGCTTTATGGCCAATTTGCGCTTTTACACCCACTCAGCTTTGACAGTTGGCGCATCAGTTCAACTCTCAGAAAGTGCGGCAGCACATGCTACTCGCGCACTACGCCTAAACGTAGGTGATGATGCGATTTTGTTCAACGGTGATGGTTTTAATTACAGCTGTACGTTAACCGAAATCAAGAAAAGCAGCGTGACAGCAATTGTAAAAAGCGTCACCGCCGTGCATAACGAATCACCTCTAAATATTACTTTAGTACAGGCGATTTCCAGTGGCGACAGGATGGACTTCACCATTCAGAAAGCTGTAGAACTCGGCGTAAAAAACATTCAGCCCATCAGCAGCAAACGCAGTGTAGTCAAACTATCTGGTGAGCGTGCTGAAAAACGCACCGAACACTGGCAAAATATTGCCATTTCAGCGTGCGAGCAATCCGGCCGCGCCTATGTGCCCAGGGTACTCGCTCCGACATCACTTGAACAGTGGCTAAGTCATCATCCTGCAGCTAACAACACACGTATTTTACTTAACCCCATTGGTGCAGTGCGCTTAACTGACATTGCCAAACCCTCAGGTGAAATTCAGCTATTGATTGGTGCTGAGGGCGGGTTAAGTCAGGAAGAGATTGATTTGGCCTCCACACATCATTTTCAATCGATTGTATTGGGGCCACGCATTTTACGCACAGAAACCGCCGCTTTAACTGCAATTGCAGCGATGCAACTCGCATGGGGAGATTTTTAATTAACTGTGGGCAAGTATTTTAGATGGAAAGTAGATGAGCGCTAACGACTACAAATTATTTTAGCTTTAAGCTCACCAATACTATAAGGCACGATCTCTGACCAACGAGTCTCTGTTTCAGGCAAATGATAGGTCGTTAATAATTCGCCTTGGGCCATATTGCCCGCATAGTATTGAATTGAAAGTGCTTTAAATTTTTTATTCTTGCAATCGTGCAGCTCTAGCCACTGCGATGACATTTCACCTTTAGCCTGCGCTACGTAATAGTCATTTAAGGTGGATACAGTCACCAGCGCTTCAGACCTTTTAACTGTGTCAAAATCAATATACATATTGCTGTTATCGTTGGTTTGCACCATGGTCCAATCAGCCCATACTTGTCCAGACCAAAAAAACAAAACCAATATTAAAAATTTATACATACCCTGCATTCGCATTCCATATAAATGACGATAGTGATGCACGATTCTATCGGATTTAATCCCAATACCCACTAAAAAATCTTATATCAAGGTATGCTACGGATGATTCATTGATATAAGAGATCAACACGGTAGAATGATTAAATTAAGCTTGAATACGCAAGACGCCCCCTCATCATGGATATTGAAGTTTGCACCGCTCATCAAAAATCAAGGGCTAGTATTAGACCTTGCATGTGGCAGTGGAAGGCATGCTAAGTGGTTAGCACAGCAAGGCTATCAGGTAAATGCAATCGACCGAGACCCAACTGCTCTCGCTCAAATGGAGGGAATTGGTAACATACACGCGCAACTGATGGATCTTGAAGCCGCGACTCCGCCAATATTTGAACATAATTATGATGGAATTATCGTCAGCCGCTACTTGCATCGCCCGCTACTCACCACGCTAGTGAAGATACTCAACCCGAATGGCATCTTGATATATGAAACATTCATGCAAGGCAACGAGCGTCTGGGCAAACCTAGCAACCCTGACTTTCTGCTAAAGCCAGATGAATTGCTCAACACCTACTCGCCACTGCTTAAGGTGCTTGCTTTTGAACAAGGTGAGGTAATGGCGCCGAGGCAAGCCATGTTGCAACGGATTTGTGCGCAAAAGACTACATAAGACCAGCACATCACCAGCGTTCAATCACATCACATTTAATTTGTATTTTTTACAATAATAATTTACATTAATGTAAATTATACAAATTAAAGCTATCTAGCAGCTAACAACACACTAGGACTAAATCATGTCTCTCGGTCACAGCATAAGGGCTAAACGCAAATCACTGCATTTAACACTGCAGCAAGTCGCCGCTAAAATTGATGCAGACGCAGGTAACTTGTCACGTATTGAGCGCGGAGAGCTAGGCGTTTCTGAATCGCTGCTTCGTAAAATTGCATCTGCATTGGAGACAACACCGGCCAACCTTTATGCTGATTGCGATGCCGAAACAACAAGCAATAAAGCTAGTCAGCAAGCGCCCACTTACACGAAAAGCCAATCAGAGCAATCTAATAGCATCAATGCTAAAGATTTTGTGCAATGGTTCCGCTCCGCCACACCTTATATCCACGCTTTTGGTGGGCGCACGTTTGTGATTGCGTTTGGCGGTGAAGTAGTCAGCGAGCAACAATTCATCGCACTATCGCACGATTTAAATCTACTAGCTAGCCTAGAAGTACGCTTGGTATTAGTACACGGCTCACGCCCACAAATTGAACAACGCTTAAAACGGGATAACATCTCACCATTATTTCATAACGGCTTACGTGTCACTGATGACGTAGCGATGGAAGCAGTAAAAGAGGCCAATGGTGCCATCCGGGTAGAAATTGAAGCCTTGCTTTCGATGGGGATTGCCAACTCCCCAATGGCAGGCGCTGACATCCGCGTAGCCAGCGGCAACTTTGTTACCGCTAAGCCACTAGGCGTGCACGATGGCGTAGATTTGCAACACACGGGAGAAGTTCGCAAAGTGGATGCTATTGGTATCCAGAAACGGTTGGATGACAATGAAATGGTGCTACTGTCCCCGCTAGGCTACTCACCAACCGGTGAGGCTTTCAACTTAAGCTTAGAGGACGTTGCGGTGAGCACCGCAGTGGCATTAGATGCGGACAAACTTATTTTCCTGATGGATTCAGAAGGCGTACACAATCTCCGTGGCGAGCTATTGCGTGAAATGACCGCAGAAAAAGCCAAAAATCTACTCAGAAATGTAAGAGAAACCGAGCAAGCCATCAACATTTCAGAAGACGTGACCTACTACCTGCCGGCAGCGGTGCGTGCCTGTGAACATGGGGTGGCGAGAACCCATCTCATCAGCCGGCATATCGATGGTGCGATTATTCAAGAGCTATTCACACTAGACGGTATTGGCACCATGGTGACAGAACTGAGCCTAGAAAGCATGCGCCAAGCTAACATTGACGATGTGGGGGGCATTTTGAAGCTGATAGAACCATTAGAGAATGATGGAATTCTAGTCAGGCGCGGCCGCGAGCGACTGGAAATGGAAATCAATCATTTCCACGTGATGGAGCATGACAACCGCATCATCGGTTGCGCAGCACTTTACCCGTTTGAAGCAGAAAAAACCGCTGAATTTGCATGCCTAGCTATAGATCCAGCCTACCGTGGCGGTGGTCGTGGCGATAAACTTTTCAATTATTGCCAGACACAAGCCAAAAATCTAGGTTTCAATCAAATATTCTGCCTTACCACACGCACTGAACATTGGTTTTTAGAACGTGGGTTTTTTCAAGAATCAATTAATATGCTCCCTAAGGAAAAACAAGCTCTATATAACTACCAACGTAAATCTAAAGTATTTGTTAAGGTACTTTAATAAAAAAGCCAGCGATGCTGGCTTTTTTATTTATTTCTTTTTCTTTTTTGTAATGGTTGATGATTTAGTAGAAGTTTTATTGGTCACAGATTTCGTATTTTGTGTCCCTTCAGATTGCACACCCAACTTACCTCCACCGCCCAACTCACCATCGTAGGATTGCGCCTTATAGTTTTTTACAGCACGTACAATATTATTATAAGAGTCTGTGAATGCGCCCACGATTACCTTACCCTCAGCTGTGTTCTTATAGCCACCGCCAGCGCCACCTAACATACCGCCGAATGCGCCACCAAACAGACTGAAATCAGTATTCTTTGCACTACCCTCTGCTGCCGCCACTTGTACACTAGAACGATTATCAACAATCGTAAGCAGTGTACTTGCCTCTTTGAACTTCAAACCGCCCGCAAGAATACCAAGCCAACCACCGCCAAAGCCTGCAAGTCCGCCACTAACCCCACCTGCATCATTATTACTAAAAGTGATTGATGGACTCATCGCATAATCAGCCGCTACCATTTGGCCCTTATGCATTTTACTGGTTTGTCTTAACTCACCACTATCACGTAGATTGCGCTCACCTTCAATAACTTGCATGGCCGCGCCGCGATCTACAACAATAAAACAATTAGATTGCTGGACTAACAACTTGAGCACCGGAACTGTGGAACCGAGCTTGTACTGTCCAGTTAATTGACCATACCAAGCTGCGTTTTGATCCTCCACTACAGCTAGTGTGCCTAATGGCTTATCACACTTCTCTAATTGCGAATTTGCATTTTGTGAGTTAGCGCCACCGGCAGACCCTGTTGCAACTGTTTTTGCCCCAGAATCACCCATTTGCATTTGCGCACAACCCACCACACCAGAAAAAAGACCTGTGACGATTAGTAATTGATTTATTATCTTTTTCATTGTTTTCCCTGAATTGACATCATTATTTTTTATTTTGGAGTCCATCCTCTCAATTCAGGACTAGCATTAGCTAGTCAAAATTGAATAGTTTTCCGAAGGCGAGGATACAACAAAGTAGATGCATAAAAAATCCCACATAGGCGTAAAAATTGTAAACAATCGTAAAGTGGGAAATTTGCCTAAGTAAAAGCAATGGCTGATGATTTAAAAAAGCGATATATTGCATGGCTTGCGCCAGCATTTAGGTATGAAAAACGCATCGATAGAAAACCGCATACAAATAGTTTTTGAACAAAACATCAACAGCATTTTTAACCATATTTTTGTGTCAATAATGTATCCATTAATTTTGGTGTTTTTATTCATCAGATGGAATCCACATTCCTCATACTTTCAATGTAAAATTACACATCATTAACTTACCTTGACACATCATGCTGAACCAATCCACCGCTGCCAAAAAGGCTAAAACGCTTGCCGAAGCGTTACCCTACATCAAACGTTTTTTTGATAAAACCATTGTGATCAAATACGGTGGCAACGCCATGACTGACGAGCATTTGAAAGAATGTTTCGCTAAAGACGTAGTGTTATTGAAACTGGTTGGGATGAACCCGGTAGTGGTACATGGTGGCGGCCCGCAAATCAACGAAATGCTGGATAAACTGGGTAAAAAAGGCGAGTTTATCCAAGGCATGCGCGTGACCGATGAAGAAACCATGGATGTGGTGGAAATGGTGCTCGGCGGCCAAGTAAACAAAGAGATCGTGAATTTGATTAATCGCCACGGCGGCAAAGCGGTTGGCCTCACTGGCCAGGACGGCAACTTTATTCACGCGCACAAACTGTTGATGGCAGACAAAGATGACGCCAGCAAAATGATTGATATTGGGCAAGTTGGCGAGATTTCCGCCATTGACCCTAGCATTATCAACTTTTTAGACACGGGTGACTTTATCCCGGTTGTGGCTCCGATTGGCGTAGGTGCAGACGGAGAAACCTACAACATCAATGCGGATGTGGTTGCTGGCAAACTAGCTGAGATACTGAATGCTGAAAAACTTATTCTGCTCACCAATACACCGGGCGTGCTAGATAAAAATGGCGAGCTACTGACCGGCTTAACACCAAGACAAATTGATGACATGGTGGCAGATGGGACTCTTTCAGGTGGCATGTTACCTAAAATTAGCTCTGCCTTAGATGCCGCGCGTAGTGGTGTGAAAGCCGTACATATTATTGATGGACGCGTAGAACATGCCCTCTTGTTAGAAGTATTAACAGATGAAGGCGTAGGCACTTTAATTAAAGCTAAATAAAAATTAAAGCAAAATTGGCGCTAAAACCAAATCAGGGCGCGGTTAACCTCACTGTGCCCTACCAACATCCCCATACCAAGAATGAGCAGAATCTGGATTTTTGACCTGGACGACACACTGCATAATGCCAGTGCACATATTTTTCCAGTGATGAACCGTAGCATGACGCAATACATCATGAACGAGCTTGCCATGAGCGAGCCAGATGCCCATGCCTTACGTCAGCACTACTGGCGCATTTATGGCGCAACACTCAAAGGACTCATGCGCCACCACGGCACAGACCCACATCATTTTCTACATGAAACCCACCGCCTGACCGACTTGCCCGACATGGTGATTCAAACTAGACGGCTGAAACACATGCTGAAATCGCTCCACGGCCGTAAGTTAGTATTCACCAACGCCCCACGCAACTACGCGATGCGCGTATTAGAGCTACTGGGTATTGCTGATGTATTCGAACTCATTTTCAGTGTGGAATCTACACAATTTCATGCCAAACCTTCGGCACGTGGGTTTCAGCGCTTACTCAAAACCATTAACGCTAAAGCCAGTGACTGTATTATGCTGGAAGACAGCCTCCCTGCACTCATGACTGCCAAGCGATTGGGCATGAGAACAATATGGATATCAAAACAATTAAATAAACCAAATTTTGTGGATTATCGCCTAACCTCAGTGTTAGCACTTACTCACATTAAGCTATAATAAAATCAATTATCTTTAAAGGAAATAAAATGGCCGGCGAACGTAAGCAGCAAATTTTAGAAACTTTGGCAAAAATGCTGGAATCTCCCAAAAGAGAGAAAATCACCACCGCATCATTAGCCGCAAAACTAGAAGTGAGCGAAGCTGCGCTTTACCGTCATTTTGCAAATAAAGCACAAATGTTTGAAGGCTTGATTTTGTTTATTGAAGAAACCATTTTTGGCCTGATTAACAAAATCAGCAGCGAAGAGCCAGAAGGCCTGAGGCAAGTGCAGCGCATCGTTACCATGCTGATGGTGTTTGCGGAAAAGAACTCTGGCATGACACGCGTACTGATTGGCGACGCGCTAGTAAATGAAGACGACAAACTGCAGCTACGCATTAACCAGCTGTACGACCGCATTGAAGTCACACTCAAACAATGTTTGCGCATTGCCGAAACCCAAACCGGCCAAAAGCAAGACGCCGAAGCACAGGCAAACCTGATTGTTTGCTACATTATCGGCCGCTGGAACCAATACGCAAAAAGCGGATTCAAACGCAAACCTACCGAGTTCATTGAGCAACAGCTACCTAACTTACTGTAATTCATAATGCGGTACCAAGGTAAAATAATCAAATGGCATGATGATAAAGGCTATGGCTTTCTGAGAGCAACTGACGACAGTAAAGACGTGTTTATCCATGTTTCAGATATACGTCACTTGAATAAAAGACCACAAATTAATGAACTCGTTAGTTATGCGTTAACGCAGGATGATAAAGGAAGATTTCGCGCGATTAACGTAGCTTATAACGTTAAATCAAAAACGATGAAAGCCATTGAGAAGCCTAGCCGATTAAATGCTTATTTTCTGACGTTTATCTTGTTGTTTCTTGCGTTCGTGATTGAAAGAACACTCAGAGGATTCTTACCTGTGACTTTTGCGTTCATTTTGATAGGCGCTAACCTGATACTCTTTTTATATTACTATCAAGATAAAACATCCGCCATCAAGAGTGCATGGCGTACGCCAGAATCGACACTACACTGGTTAAGCTTAGCTGGTGGTTGGCCAAGCGCATATATAGCACAGAAGATTTTTAATCATAAACACAAAAAAACGTCTTTTGTGACAGTTTATAAACTGACTATTTTATTAAACTGTATTGCTGTGATTCTCTATGCCACACCACAATTACGTGGCATGCTGGCCACATTCATTACTGAGTAATTCATTTAGATTAAACATATTGGAGATCAAGTTGGAAGGCACAATTTTCGGCTTTACCGAAGCACAAATCACTGAGTTTGGCATGACATTTGGTGTTGGTGGCTTAATGCTATTAATGTTATTTATTGTAGGGCACTTGGCATGGGAATCAAAAGCAGGGAAATTTGGCGCTTTTGTATTGTTTTTGGGCTTAACCTTTGGGTTAGTTGGCTATATTGCTAAATATTTTATTCAGAGCACGTTAGGCATTTAATCTAAGCTTAAATACTTAGTGTATGGAGTTACTACCAAACCTACTGTCATTGCTCTAATTAACATTGGCACTCAAATGGTATTCGACAGCAATAGAGATTGCTGTCTATTGTGCTAAGGCTAAAGCACACTTTTAACAGCACTCACTCTAGCTTCAAAAATAGCCGCTTTGATTTTTTCCACCTCGCTGTGAGCCCCAGCAATAGCACCAGCGTCAACACCCAAGGCAGCATCTAGTACTTTTAGCATTAAATCCGCAGCTGGTGTAGGGCATTGTTCAAACCCAGTTCTGCCACGCGAATCCGCCTCACATGCCAACAAAAACTCTTTAAACCTTGCTGGCTGCCTGATTGCATCCAACTGCGTTAAGAACTCCACCAATGTACCAGCGCGCATCTGTAATGATTGGTATAGCTTACCGTGGAACTTAGTCACCATGAGCGCCAGTTCTTTGCAATCATTCGGTATTCGTAATCGTTTACATACGTCTTTTACTAAATGTACGCCACGCTCTTCGTGACCAATATGTCTAGGCAAAATCTCTTTTGGCGTTGTACCTTTACCAAGATCGTGTATTAATGCCGCAAATCGGACTGGTAGTGTAAAGTGCTGGCTAGCAGCATAATCGACGACGAGCATCATATGGAGCCCAGTATCCACCTCTGGGTGATACTGGGGTGGCTGTGGCACGCCCCATAATCTATCTAACTCAGGCATGATTCTTTGCAAAGCACCACATGCACGCAATACGTTAAACATGCGCGAAGGCTTTGCCTCCATTAAACCTTTGGCAAGCTCTTGCCATACGCGCTCGGCAACCAAGGCATCCACCTCACCCGCCTCGACCATTTGTTGCATTAGACTGAGCGTTTCTGGCGCAACTTGGAAATCAGTAAAACGGGCAGAGAATCGTGCAATTCGCAAAATACGTACTGGGTCTTCCACAAATGCATCACTGACATGCCGTAGCGTTTTAGATTGAATATCGGCAATACCGTTAAAGGGGTCGATGAGTTCGCCTGATTCGCTTTTAGCGATGGCATTAATGGTTAAATCACGTCTGGCTAAATCTTGCTCAAGCGTCACTTCAGGCGAGGCATGAACTGCGAAACCTTTATAGCCCTTGGCGGTTTTACGCTCAGTCCGTGCTAGCGCATATTCTGCCTGTGTGTCCGGATGCAAAAAAACGGGAAAATCTTTACCAACTGGCCTGAAGCCAGCGGCGACCATTTGCTCTGGCGTTGTACCGACAACGACATAATCTTTGTCTTTGATTGCGTAACCCAAGAGTTCATCACGGACTGCGCCACCAACGATATAGGTTTGCATGACGCTGACTGGTTAGCGCGCTGCTAAGCTACGGAAACGATCATAAGCACCACGCGCATGACGATCAGCTAGATACTCGGGTAATACTGCCTCTAAAGCGCTAGGCACTACCCCAAACACAGTTGGAAACGGCTGCTGGCTGACGCTATCAACCTCCATAGACTTTACATTATCGCGCGACATGAGTTTCACAGGTAAAAACTCCATTGCCAACGCTTGAAGATAAGATAACGTGTCATTTAAGCCGACAATCGGACGTTGAACCGATAATGCTTGCATAATCTGCTGTAATAGCTCTTTAAAGCGATACACTTTAGGGCCGACCAACTCGTAGGTTTGTCCGTAAGTATTTCTATTTTCGATACTATTTACAAAACAACTTGCCACATCTTCAACCCAAACAGGTTGAAACTTGGCATTAGGTTTAGCTAATAGCACGACAGGCAAGCACTTAATCAAAGTAGCAAACAGATTAGTAAAGTTATCACCGCGTCCAAAAATAATAGATGGTTTAAAAATAGTGATATTCAATTTATCTTGCATAGCCTTTAATGCCGATTCTCCCGCTGCTTTTGAGCGCAGATACTGACTTGGTGCATGTTCATCTGCACCCAAACTACTCATTTGTATCAAACGTTTGATGCCTAAATCAGCACAAATTTTAGCCAATTGCGCAGGTAACTGATGATGAATCGTATTAAAACTTGTACGGCGACTTTGATGCAAAATACCAATCAAATTAATCACAGCATCTGCACCCCTGAGCACAGCGTTTAAGGCCGAATAATCCAACACATCACACTCAAGCACTTTTACGTTCGGTAACAAGAATAAATGCTTGGCAGCTTCTCTTCTGCGGGTTAATACAGTCACTGCATATCCTGCTGCATCTAACTTGGCTACGATTGCGCTACCAACAAATCCAGACCCACCCAACACACATATTTTCTTTAATTGCATGATTATCTTTCTAAGTTTCTTGATTCATTCTAAAACACTACCCTAAAACACTGTCCACACACCAATTAGTAGGGTTCATATAAGCAATAGTGTTATGACAATGATTGACCATCGCTTTTAAACTAAACTCTAAAATAAAATGGTTAAATAACAGGCTCGCCGACCCAGTGAAATAAAACACTATTCTGTATCAGCCAAAATTAGCGCTGTCGTTGCTCGTCCTGGCACAACCCCCATTCTTGCTTTTAGCGTTTGTGCAGGCAAGCCTAATCTTGGTGCATAAATTTGAGCATTTGCCATCACTTTCTGCACATAGCTTCTGGTTTCAGCAAAAGGGATAGTCTCCACATAAATAGCCGCCTCTAGTGGCTCATCAGCCACCCAGCGCCGCGCACGACTCGGCCCCGCATTATAAGCCGCCGTTGCCATGACAGCCTGACCATTCATTGCTTCTAGAGTGTAACGCATATAGTAAGTACCAATACCTACATTAAATTTCATGTCGTGAATCAATTCATGACTATAATCTGACAAACCCATACGTTGAGCTGCCCATTTAGCTGTAGCCGGCATTAATTGCATCAACCCTGAAGCGCCTACCCCAGATTTTGCATAATGCATAAATCTACTTTCTTGCCTTGTTAGGCCATAAATCCATGCTTCATCCACATTCTCGTTAACAGCGGCCGCCCTGAATAAATCCCGATATGGGATTGGATAGCGCAGATTAAAATCATGCAACTGTTTCGTATTATCCGCAGTGCTAATCGCGACATCATACCAATGATGGCGTTGCGCATATTGTGCTGCGGCTAGTAACTGCCTGTCATCAAAATCTCGGGTAGCCCACACCCACTCGGCTTTAGCCTCCCAACGCATATCCAGTTTCTGCAACGCTAGTGCGCGCTTAATTGCTGGCAGACTCGCAATTGCGGTCACTTCTACTTCTGTCGGTGTATATTGCTGCTGCGGACTATTCATCACGCTGCCCAATTCCTCAAGTGCAAGCCAGCCATAATAATGACGCTCGGTAGATAATGGGCCCAATATTTTATTGGCTTCAACCATGATGGATTTTTCCTTGAGCGCGCGCCCCTTCCAATAGCGCCAAGCTCCCTCTTGCTGTTGCTCTAGACTCATTTTACCAATGGCATCAAGCAACACATCCCAGTTTTGCACACGCATTGCAGCACGCGCCATCCATGCCAACTGCTCTTTATCTAACTGAACTTGATTAGACTTGGCATAAAACTCCAGCGCCTGAGGGTGATGATTACGCGCTGCATGGTAAGCAATACGTCCCCATGCAAATGCCGCATCAGTTGCAGACCAACGCTCTTGCAAGGTAGCCTGAACTGAAATCGCATCCAATAGATTGGACCGCGCTAATCGGTCAAGTGCGTATAGATTAACTTCTATGTCTTCGCGCGTTTTGAAGCCTGGTGTTTTTAAGGCAATTTTTTTGTTATTCAATCGAACATTGACTGTTTTACTGGTCAGCAATAGCTTAGGTGTTTGCTCAGCTACCGCGAGCAACTCTAGATTGTTTTTATCAAAAGTTGGCAAGCGCGCGATAATACTCTTCGCTACATTAAGTTTGCCGTCTTGCAACGCAATCCGCAACCTTGCCCAGATATCCGCGGTACTTAGCGTGCCAGCTTCTTGCATCGCATCAAACAGAGGCTTGCAGCTACTTGGCAAATCTGTGGAGCTTAGCCATATTTTCTTCGCCTCTGTGGATACATCTTGCGCTTGAAATTGATGCCGGCCAAAGAGCGCATAACATTCAACCGCAAGATCAGTACGTTTAAAACTGGGATAATGTTCAAAGAATAATACCCAATCTTGCTTTTTCCCCAGTTTTTTTAGCCACTCACCACGCAAACGGTCTATAAATGCCATATCCGCATATTGCGTTATAAATGCCTGCACTTCGGAATTATCAGCTTGATCTAACCTCAGTAACATTAACCAGTAGGCGGCATAAGGCGCCAAAATATACTCTTCAGCGTTGAGTTGATTCACATCCTCAGTGAGTGACAGCTCATTTCTTTTAGCATACGCATCACGTGCGTGCTCAAACAAGGCTTGATCTGACATAGCAGCGACTTGGCATGAAAACAGCAAGCTCGCCAACCAGAGCCGACTGATACCTCGCGATGCAAATAAGGCTGACTGTTTTTTGATTAAATTAAACATAAAGAATACGACGTAGTACAAATAGCACAGCGGTGACAATCACCAAAAAAAACGTATATTTAATCGTTTGTTTGAAGTAATGCAGATACTTTTTATCGCTAGATAATAAATAAAGACCTAGTAATACCATGGCGGTAATCACTAGCAGAACGAATATTAGGCGAATCATCAACATATACGCCTCCTTTTAATCATGCCTAATTTTAATTAACTTACATCTAAAATAAGTCCAATAATATTTACTTATCTTTTTTAGTTATCTTGGCTTTTTTACTTATCTTAGCTTTCGACTCAATGGCTTTCGACTCAATGCGCTTTTTGACTCAATACACAGGGTTTGCTTGCAATGATGCAGGCAGAGACAAGAAAGAAGCTGGCGCATCTTCTTGCTTTTCAAAAGTGGTGTATTCCCATGCAGTTTCATCTTGCATGAGGGCACGTAACAATTGGTTATTCAACGCATGGCCTGATTTATAAGCATAAAAGGCACCCAAGATTGGGTGACCCAACATATACAAGTCACCAATCGCATCTAGCACTTTATGCTTCACAAACTCATCATCATAGCGCAGGCCATCCGCATTCAAAACGCGGTACTCATCCAGCACGATTGCATTATCTAAGCTACCGCCACGGGCTAGCCCGTTAGAACGGAGATACTCCACTTCATGCATAAAGCCAAAAGTGCGCGCACGGCTGATTTCTTTAATATAAGAATCTGCGGCGAAATCGATTTTGACGTTATTGCCTGAGTGTTCAAATACCGGGTGGTTAAAATCAATGGTGAAATCAATCTTAAAGCCATGATAAGGCTCAAACCGCACCCACTTATCACCCTCTTTAACTTCTACGGTTTTTATAATACGTATGAATTTTTTGGCTGCAGCTTGCTCAACCAAGCCAGCTTCCTGCAGTAAAAATACAAATGGACCTGAGCTTCCATCCATAATCGGTATTTCAGAAGCATCAACCTCAACATACACGTTATCTACACCCAAACCTGCAAGGGCAGACATCACATGCTCAACAGTAGCAACGCGTGCGCCATTGGCCTCCAGCGCAGAGCACATTCTTGTGTCATGCACTACGCCTGGAGTAGCCACGATTTCATTGGGCTGAGGCAGATCAACCCGTTTGAAAACAATACCAGTATTAGGTGCAGCAGGGCGCAGGGTAAGAGTAACCTTTTCGCCATTGTGCAACCCAACGCCTGTGGCGCTTATCGCTTTTTTAAGTGTACGTTGCTTTAACATGCTTAATTAAATTCCATTTTCTAAGTTCCAGTGCTACAAGCTTTAGTTCAGAGCACTCAGCAACCATTCAAACCAGACTATTTCCTTACGAATCAATCAAATAATAACATAATTCGCGGCGACAGCCCTTCGCTGGCTACACGGCCCTATGCACACCGACCCTTAGTTAATGTCAGTTAGTCAGCTTGTTTACGTAAAAATGCCGGGATATCGTATTCTTCAACCCCTGACATTTTCATTGCTTCTACTTGCGCGCGGCGGCTGTTTGAGCCAAATACTGCTGGCGCCTCATCATCAGTCGCAATGCTTGCACCACCAACAAACACTGGTTGGTTAGTTGTACCATCACGCACCACTTGTTGTGGCATTACACGTAACTCTGGTTTTTGTTGACGGCGTTGTGCGCCAGTCAAGCCAGTTGCCACCATGGTTACACGCAGACCATCACCCATCGCGTCATCAAACACATTACCTACGATTACTGTCGCATCTTCAGCAGTGAACTCTTTAATGGTATTCATTACATCGTAGTACTCTTTCATTTTGAAAGCGGTTGATGTAGTGATATTCACTAAAACGCCACGTGCATTCGCCAAGTTGACATCTTCCAACAATGGGCTTGCTACGGCTTGCTCTGCAGCGATACGTGCACGGTCTGGGCCAGTTGCTAATGCAGAACCCATCATTGCCATACCCATTTCAGACATCACAGTGCGTACGTCAGCAAAGTCCACGTTCACCATACCTGCGCAATTGATGATTTCAGCAATGCCAGATACCGCATTGTGCAATACATCGTTAGCGGCTCTAAATGCTTCCAGGAACGGTACATCCTCGCCCAATACTTCCATTAATTTTTCGTTTGGAATCACAATCAGTGAATCCACATACTTGGATAACTCATCTAGACCATCAGATGCCACTTTAGTGCGCTTACCTTCAAATGAAAAAGGCTTAGTCACTACCGCAACCGTTAAAATGCCCATTTCTTTAGCGATTTGTGCAATCACTGGTGCTGCGCCGGTACCTGTACCGCCACCCATACCAGCAGTGATAAACAGCATATCCGCGCCATCAATTAACTCAGCAATCGCGTCACGGTCTTCTAATGCAGCTTCGCGGCCTACTTCTGGTTTGGCGCCCGCGCCCAAACCGCGCGTCATTGCCTCACCAATTTGCAATACAGTTTTTGCTTGGCTCTTTTTCAAAGCTTGCATATCGGTATTAGCGCAAATAAATTCAACGCCGCCCACATTTTTCTCAATCATGTGTGCCACTGCATTGCCGCCGCAACCACCAACGCCAATCACCTTAATCACGGCTTCTTGGGAATTCTTTTCCATAATCTCAAACATTTTATTGCCTCCTCTTTTTAGCGTTTACTTAACGATTACTTACTTCTGCCTTACTACTTTTTCACTGCTAAACACTTGCTACTACTTATTTAAAATGGCTAATTAAAAGTTGCCTTGAAACCAGCTTTTCATTCTTTCTAAAATGCGCCCAAATGAGCTTGATTCCATTTGCCCACTTAAATGACGCTCTAACTGCTGCTTGCCCATTAACACCAAACCTACACCAGTGGCGTACCTTGGGTTGCTTACCACTTCAGATAAGCCACCTACATAACGTGGCATCCCTAAGCGTACGGGCATATGGAATATTTCTTCCCCTAACTCCACCATGCCGCGCATCATGGCAGAGCCACCCGTGATGACGATGCCAGATGCAATCATGTCTTCCATACCACTGCGGCGTAATTCGTTTAATACCAACTCATACAACTCAACCACGCGCGGCTCTAAGACTTCAGCTAACGTTTGCACTGATAACTGACGTGGGTCACGACCATCCACCCCTGGCACTTCTACCACTTCTCGTGGATCAGCCAACTGGCGTAATGCGCAACCGTGCTTGATTTTGATGTCTTCTGCGGATTGTGTTGGCGTGCGGAAAGCCACCGCTACGTCATTGGTCATCTGATCACCGGCAATTGGCACTACTGCGGTATGGCGAATGGCTCCTTGTTTGAATACGGCAATATCCGTCGTGCCGCCACCGATATCCACTAAGCACACGCCCAGCTCTTTTTCATCTTCCGTCAGCACAGCGAGGCTGGATGCCAACGGTTGTAGAATCAAATCGCTCACCTCAATGCCGCAACGCTTGATGCACTTCACGATGTTTTGTGCGGCAGCGACTGCACCTGTCACGATATGCACTTTTACTTCCAGCTTCATCCCACTCATGCCTAAAGGCTCACGCACATCCTCCTGACCATCGATGATGAATTCCTGAGTCAGGATATGTAGAATCTGCTGATCTGCTGGCAACGCAATCGCACGTGCGGTTTCAATCACGCGATCCACATCCATTTGTGAGACTTCCGCATCTTTAATCTTCACCATGCCATGCGAGTTCAGGCTCTTGATATGGCTACCAGCAATACCGGTGTAGACATTATTGATTTTGCAGTCTGCCATGAGCTCAGCCTCTTCTAAGGCACGCTGAATAGATTGCATGGTAGATTCGATATTCACTACCACACCTTTTTTCAGGCCACGTGATACATGCTGACCCAAACCAATCACTTTTAAGGTACCTTCTGGCTGTAACTCAGCAACAATCGCCACAATTTTAGAGGTGCCGATATCCAAGCCTACAATCAAATTCTTATCTTCTTTTATTCTGCTCATTCTTCATCCCTTCCGTGAATTAGGTCACGGTTCCCTTACGTTTCTGTGTTGCATTATTCTGTGTTGCACTGTTTTTAGTCACGTTAAGATCACGCTGTTTTGTATTCGCAACACGCTCTGCCTGTTGATTACCCTCTACACTGGTAACATTCTCTTTTTCTGTGTTCAACGCTTCTGTAGGCTTACGTACTGCAAAACCGCTTGGGTAACGTAAATCCACATAAGTAATCTTTTTATTCAATCTCACTAATGTACTGCTATAAATATTGGCAAACTTCTCTAGCCTGGGCTGCATTTCCACCCGCCCCAACTCCAACACCATGCCGTTAGTCGTTGTAATTTGCCAAGCACGCCTTGGCGTAAGTGCTAGGGTTGCCGCTTGCAATTTAGCGCTTTGCAGTACTTTATTTAAAGAGTCATACTGTGATGCCACTTCAATCACACCATTATCTGGCCCATAAAATACTGGTAAATCACTACCAGAAGCTGCATGAAACAGCTCACCCTGTTTGTTGACCAATGCAGTACTGCCCCAACGCGCAAGCGCCTCGTGTTCTTCTATCACCACTTCCAACTTATCAGGCCAACGACGGCGAACACTCACGTTGCGGGCCCAAGGTAATTTCTCAAAAGCATTACGTGCATTGATTAAATCAAGCGTAAAAAAGTTACCTTTTAAATGCTTAGCGACAATCAATTTCACTTGCTCGCGGCTCACATGATGCAACTCGCCATCTACCTTCACCTCGCGTAGCGGGAATATTGGCAGATGTACCACCACATACACCACTGCGTATAACACCGCCACCATACTTAATGCATACAGTAGGTTTGCTATCCAGTTCAGGAGTGCAGGCTTATCCCACATGCGCTAATCTCAACACACTGACTACTAACTCATCAAAACTAATACCTGCGGCTTTGGCTGCCATCGGTACCAAACTATGGTCCGTCATTCCTGGGCTGGTATTCACTTCTAAAAAGTAATGCTTACCCGCTTCATCCATCAAGAAATCCACGCGCCCCCAACCTTGGCAGCCGATGGTATTAAACGCTAATAGTGCCTCTTGCTGAATTTGTGCTTCTTTCTCTGCGCTTAAACCACATGGGCATCTATACTCGGTGTCATCACGCAAGTACTTAGCTTCAAAGTCATAAAACTCATTCTTTGGCACAATGCGCACAATTGGCAATGCTTGGTCGCCTAAAATCCCCACGGTATATTCACCACCGCCAACAAACTGCTCAGCAATCACTAGCGGATCAGACTTTGCCGCAAGCTCATAGGCTGCCTTTAAGCCACCCGCTTGCTTCACCTTACTAATACCAATGCTAGAGCCTTCGTTGGCAGGCTTCACGAATAAAGGTAAGCCTAATCTTTGCTCGATTGCTGCGAAATCAGCGTCAGCATTCACTAGTTCAAATGCCGGTGTACTCACACCAGCAGCTGACCACATCATTTTGGTACGCCATTTATCCATACCAATGGCAGAAGCCATGACACCGCTACCTGTATATGGAATACCGAGCAACTCTAAAGCACCTTGCATCGCACCATCTTCACCAAAACGGCCATGCAACGAAATCATGGCTCTATCAAATGACTCTAGGTCATGTAATGGTCGTGTTGCCGGGTCAAACGCGTGCGCATCTATGCCTTGCCGTTGCAGCGCAGCAAGCACCGCGCTACCACTTTTAAGTGACACTTCACGCTCACCTGATTTTCCGCCAAATAAGACGGCAACTTTTCCAAAATCCTGCATTATTCTCTAACCTCTAATTCGCCTAGTACTTTCACTTCTTGTTGCAGTGCTACGCCTTGTTTTTCCAATACTGTTTCGCGCATATGCTGAATCAGTAGTTCAATATCCAGCGCATTTGCACCACCAATATTCACAATAAAATTGGCATGTTTTTCTGACACTTGCGCTCCACCAATGATGTAGCCTTTTAAACCACTAGCCTCGATTAACCTTGCAGCATAATCACCTGGCGGGTTTCTAAAGGTAGAGCCTGCACTAGGCTGATTCAAGGGTTGTGAGGCCAAACGCTTAGCCAGCAGTGTTTTTATTTTTTGCGCTGACTCCTGCGCATCGCCTTGCGCTAAGTCTAACCAGGCGCCAACAAACCACTCATCCGCTACCGGCATATCAATGTGACGGTAGCTAGGAATAAACTCTGCCGCGTTACGCGTATTTAACTCACCACGTTTATTAATCGTGATGACACGTTGCACGACATTCCAGGTTTCTGAGCCATAACAACCGGCGTTCATGGCCAATGCGCCACCTAATGTGCCTGGAATGCCAGCAAAAAACTCAGCACCTTGTTTAGATTCTTTTGCACAAAATTTTGCTAATTTGGCGCAAGTCACCCCAGCTTCCGCATAAACCGCGTCGCCATCCATGCGCAACTCAGTTAATACGTTGTGCATTAACACCACGGTTCCACGTATTCCGCCATCACGCACCAGCAGATTAGAACCTAAGCCGATAAAGTAAGTAGGCTCATCTTTATCAAGACCGCTTAAAAACAAGCTTAAGTCTTCCAAACTTTCAGGAATATAAAATTGATCTGCACCACCACCTACACGCCAGCTGGTGTAGCGCGCCATTGGTTCGTTTAAGAGCAATTTTCCTTTCAGTTGGCTCATGTTGCAGTAATCCCTTGCGATGCTTTTGCTAATTGCAGTTCTTTCGTTTTCAAGGCGACCTGGCCAATAGAGCCAGCGCCCATCACAATCACCACATCATCAGCACGTGCAATATCTAGAATCGCTTGTGGTAATTCATCGGTCGTTTCTACAAATAGTGGCTCTACTTTCCCCGCAACGCGAATCGCGCGAATCAATGAACGCGTATCAGCGGCTACAATTGGCGCTTCGCCTGCTGAGTAAACTTCAGTCAGCAATACCACATCAGCACTTGATAACACACGCACGAAGTCTTCAAAGCAATCCCTAGTACGCGTATAACGATGCGGCTGGAATGCCATCACTAAACGACGATTCGGGAAAGCACCACGTGCTGCCGCAATGACAGCTTGCATCTCCACTGGATGATGGCCGTAGTCATCAATCAGAGTAAAGGTGCCAGCACTTGCTTCATTACGTGGCATCGCCGGTACTTCACCATAACGTTCAAAACGGCGGCCTACGCCTTTAAATTCTTTAAGTGCCTTGATAATTGCGGCATCTGGTACATTTAGCTCGCTAGCGATGGCAATCGCTGCCAGCGCGTTTAACACGTAGTGATTGCCAGGCAAGTTCAAGGTCACATCAAACTCAGTGGTCACGCCATTGATGCGCTGCACAGTGAAATGCATCTTGCCATCATCTGCACGTACGTTTTTTGCACGGATACGCGCGTCTTCACTCAAGCCGTAAGTCATCACTGGCTTGGTCACACGAGGTAATATTTCTCGGATATTGGCGTCATCCACACATACCACTGCCATGCCCCAAAACGGTAGCTGTTGCAAAAATTCAACAAACGCATTCTTGAGCTTTTCAAAGCTGTGTTCGTAAGTGTCCATGTGGTCTTGGTCGATATTGGTCACCACGGCCATCACTGGCGTCAGATGCAAGAATGACGCATCAGACTCATCCGCTTCGGCAACGATATACTCGCCAGTACCTAATTTAGCATTGGCATTAGCCGCTTCTAATTTGCCACCAATCACAAACGTCGGATCCATGCCAGCTTCAGCCAAAATACTGGCTATCAAGCTAGTCGTTGTGGTTTTACCGTGGGTGCCAGCGACTGCAATACCCTGTTTGAAGCGCATCAGTTCGGCTAGCATCAGCGCACGCGGTACCACTGGTATCTTTTTCTCGCGAGCAGCTTTGACTTCAGGATTCGCTTCATTGACCGCGGAGGAGACCACAACCACATCTGCGTCTTTTACATTTGCAGCCTCGTGACCTTGATATACGGTCGCGCCAAATGTTGCCAAACGCTTAGTTGTTGCATTAGCTGCTAGATCAGAGCCGCTCACATTAAAGTCTAGATTGATGAGCACCTCAGCAATGCCACTCATACCAGAGCCGCCAATGCCAACAAAATGGACATTTTTCACTTTATGTTTCATTTCGCGACTCCTTGCTCAGTCATTTGAATGCAAACCTTTGCAACATCCGCTGTCGCCTCTGGCTTACCTAATGCACGTGCTTTTTTTGCCATTTCCAGACATTGTTCACGACTTAATTCTTTTAAGATTTCTGCCAATTTATCTACATCCAATTCTTTTTGTTGCACCAAAATAGTCGCGCCAGCATCTGCAAGATACTGAGCATTCCCAGTTTGGTGATCATCCACTGCATATGGAAATGGCACCATTAATGAACCTACGCCTGCAGCAGAAACTTCAGCCACAGTGAGTGCACCTGAACGACAAATCACAAAATCTGCCCATGCGTACATCTCTGCCATGTTTTCAATATAAGCACGCGCATCTGCCACCACGCCTGCTTGTTGATAATTGTTCTGCAATACATCAATATGTTTCACACCAGCTTGGTGTATCACTTGTGGGCGTTGCGTTTCGGGCAACTGTGCTAGCGCTTTTGGAATCACCTCATTCAGCGCTTGCGCACCTAAGCTACCCCCTACAATCAACAACCTTAGCGCTCCGGTTCTATTTGCAAACCGTTGCTCTGGCGTTGCAATATTGGCAATTTCTGCTCGTACAGGGTTGCCTAATAAATCTGCTTTATTACCAAACGCTGCTGGGAATGCAGCCAGTACACGTGTCGCTACTTTTGCCAACACTTTATTAGTTAGGCCTGCGACAGAGTTCTGCTCATGAATCACCAGCGGTCTGCTTTGTAATCTCGCCATGAACCCGCCTGGAAACGCGGCAAAACCACCCATCCCTAGTACTACATCAGGTTTAAACTGATTCAATGCTTTCAAACTTTGTGCAAAAGCGGTTACCAACTTCACTGGCAACAACAGCCAACCCATCAGTCCTTTACCACGCACACCTTGCATGGTAATCATGGCTTTATCATAGGGCTTATCTGCAATCAGCTTATTTTCCATCCCACCCTGCGTGCACAACCAAACGATATTCCAACCTTGGTTTTGTAGCGCATCAGCCACTGCCATTGCAGGGTAAACATGACCACCAGTACCACCAGCCATGACCATCAAAGTTTTAGCCTTTGCTTGACTCATGCCGGCAATCCTTTTTGTAGGCGCCTATTTTCAAAATCGATACGTAGCAAAATGGCTAATGCAATACAGTTAGCCAAAATGCCACTACCGCCAAACGACATCAAAGGCAAAGTTAAGCCTTTAGTTGGCAATAAGCCCATGTTCACGCCCATATTGATAATGCTTTGTACGCCAATCCAGACACCAAGCCCTTGCGCCAGCAAAGCTGAAAAATAACGCTCGTTCTCAATCGCTTCTTTAGCAATCCCGAACGCACGCATTAATATCCATACAAACAGACCGATGACAGTCAGCACGCCGACAAAACCTAATTCTTCTGCAATCACTGCTAATAAAAAGTCAGTATGCGCCTCTGGCAAGTACAACAATTTCTCTACGCTAGCGCCTAACCCCACGCCAAACCACTCGCCACGACCAAAAGCAATCAGGGCATGTGATAGTTGGTAACCTTTACCATATGGGTCTGCCCATGGGTCCATAAAGCCAATGACACGCTCTAGACGGTAAGGCGAGCTCCAAATTAGAAAAATAAAGCCCACAACCAGTAACACAATCAGGCCACCAAAAATGCGTGCGTTAATACCACCCAACCAGAGGATAGAAATCGAAATCGCCGCAATCACCGCGAATGCACCGAAATCCGGCTCATTTAAGAGCAGACCACCAACCAATAGCATCACCATGAGCATCGGCATAAATCCTTTGGTAAAACTATCCATCACCGCGGCTTTACGCACGGTGTAATCGGCAACATACATAGCGGCAAATAACTTCATAAACTCAGATGGCTGGAGATTAATCACAAATAATGACAACCAGCGACGACTACCGCCGACCACTTTGCCAATCCCTGGAATCAATACCAACACTAACAAAGCCAAACCCACTAAAAACAAATAAGGTGCCATTTTTTGCCACCAAGCCATCGGTACGTTAAAGGCAATAAAACCCGCAGTTAAGCTCACTATTAGGAAGATAGTCTGACGCACCAAGTAATAACTGCTCTTATAACCAAGTGCTTTATCTGACTCCGCAATCGCAATCGATGCCGAATACACCATCACTAAACCGATGCCGAGCAAAATCAGCGTCACCCAAAGCAACGTTTGATCGTAGCTGGGGGAGTTAATGCGGTCACGATTCAGCATAGTGGTAATCATGCACACTGCTCCATACGCTTCACTGCCGCCACAAACACTTCTGCGCGATGCACATAATTTTTAAACATATCAAAGCTTGCGCAGGCCGGAGATAACAACACGGCATCGCCTGCTTGTGCCATTTTTTTCGCGATTGTCACTGCTTCAGGCAAATCTGCCGCATGATACATAGGCACATTGGTAGACAATAACTCCGCTTCAATAAGAGGAGCATCACGACCGATTAACACCACAGCACGCGCGTTGTCACTCACAGCTTCTTTCAGTGGTGAAAAATCCTGACCTTTTCCGTCGCCGCCCGCAATCAGCACCACTTTTTGTGATAAACCAGACAACGCTGCACAAGTGGCACCTACGTTTGTGCCTTTGGAATCGTCGTAATAATCAACATCATCAATATTAGCCACCCACTCCACACGGTGCGGCAAGCCTTTAAAGTTATACAAAGTCTGAATAATCGGCGCAAAGTCCATACCGATACCACGACACAATGCCATGGCAGCTAATGCGTTGCTGGCATTATGCAAACCGGCGATTTTCAAGTCGCGAATATTCATTAAGTCATGCGCACCACAACTGAGCCATGCCTCGCCATCCACTTGCCTGATGCCATAATCTTCAGCATTCACAGCGTCATCTAGGCCAAATGTGACTTGTTCTAACTTAGCGCGCGCCATCATCATGCTCCAAGCATCATCACGATTCAGCACCTGTAATTTTGCATGGTAAAAAATATGTGCCTTAGCAACCGCGTAGCTTTGCATGCCGTCGTATCTATCCATATGATCTTCGGATAGATTTAGCATCGTGGCGGCATCCGCTACCAAACTATTCGTAGTTTCCAGTTGAAAACTAGACAGTTCCAGCACGTAGACATCTGGTGCTTCCATATTCAAAGTATCAAGCACGGGCAAACCGATATTGCCAGCGACGATAGTTTTCAAACCCGCCGCCTTGCACATTTCACCCACTAATGTAGTCACGGTAGTTTTACCGTTAGCGCCGGTAATCGCAATCAACTTGGCACTGGCTGGGCGGTATTGTGCAAACAATTCGACATCACCCACCACAGGCACGCCGCGTTGAATCGCAGCCTGAACCTCAGGCTCACTTAATGGGACGCCTGGACTAATCACTACTAAATCTACGCCATCAAATACTGCTGGCGTCAATGCGCCCGTGTACACGGTCACCTCTGGTAACTCTGCTTTTAATATATCCAAGCCCGGCGGCACTGCGCGCGTATCGGCAACAGACAAACGTGCGCCTTGGCCTTGCAGCCAGCGCAATGCAGATAGGCCGGTATCACCCAGACCTAGCACTAATACTTTTTTGTCTTTTAACGCGATTTGCATGTTTAAATTCACTGATTACCTATCGGCTACCTAATTTTCAAACTGGCAAGGCCAATCAACACTAACATCATGCTGATAATCCAGAAACGCACTACTACTTGGGTTTCTTTCCAGCCTTTTTGCTCGTAATGATGGTGCAGTGGTGCCATCAAGAAGATGCGCTTACCTGTACCAGTTTTATGCTTGGTGTATTTAAAATAAGTCACTTGCGCCGCGACTGATAAGGTTTCCATCACAAAAACACCGCCCATGATGAAAAGAACAATTTCCTGACGCACAACCACCGCTACAATGCCTAATGCAGCACCTAATGCTAGCGCGCCCACATCCCCCATAAACACCTCGGCTGGATAGGCGTTAAACCAAAGAAAACCTAAACCTGCACCGACCATCGCGGCACAAAACACTGTCAATTCACCTGCGCCTGGTACATAAGCAATACTCAAATACTTTGAAAAGTACAAATGGCCTGTCACGTATGCAAAAATAGCTAATGCTCCCGCTACCATTACCGTTGGCATAATCGCTAACCCATCAAGACCATCAGTCAGATTAACCGCATTGCTACTACCAACTACCACAAGATAAGTTAGGACAATAAATGCCAAACCACTCAATGGAATCGCAAAGTTTTTAAAGAATGGAATCAGCAATGTCGTTTCTGCTGGGGTAACAGATGTTTGCTGTAAAAACACAGCAACAGTCAGACCAACCACAGACTGCCAAAAATACTTCTCTTTAGCTGACAGCCCTTTAGGATTGCGATGCACCACCTTGCGCCAGTCATCCACCCAGCCAATGACGCCAAAACCGAGCGTGGTAAATAGCACCACCCAGACAAACCGATTGCTTAAATCAGCCCACAATAAAGTCGAAATCGCAATTGATACCAATATCAGCGCACCACCCATGGTAGGCGTACCCGCTTTAATCAAATGCGTTTGCGGTCCATCATCACGCACTGCTTGGCCGACTTTATACTGCGTTAACTTACGGATTAATGTTGGCCCAACCATCAATGAAATAACTAAAGCGGTAAGCGTGGCCAACACAGCACGTAAGGTAATGTAATTAAATACATTAAACCCACGGATATCATGTGCTAACCATTGTGCTAGTTCGAGTAACATTTTTTTCTCCCTATTCGCCTACTTTTTGTGTTGCGACTAACAAATTCACAACGCGCTCCATCTGCATAAAACGCGAACCTTTCACCAGCACAGTTGTACCCTGTGCAAGCATTGGCAATACTGCCTGCGCAATAGCCTCAGGTGAACTTAAATGCTCAGCTCCTGCACCGAAACTACGTACAGTCTCTACACTTAAATTCCCTAAGCAATACAGTGTTGTTAAACCAGCAGCCTTGGCATAAGCGCCCACTTCAGCATGCATCTCTTTTGCATCAGCACCGAGCTCCCCCATATCACCCAGTACCAGTATTTTTTTGCCTGCAAGCTTTGCTAATACATTAATTGCAGCTTTCATCGAGTCTGGGTTGGCGTTATAGGTATCATCAATGACTACAGCCCCATTGATACCAGCTTTGCGCTCTAAACGCCCATATACACCATTAAAACTGGCTAAACCACGACCGATATCATCTAATGACACATCTAGCGCATAAGCAGCCGCAGCCGCAGCCAAGGCATTACTGATATTGTGCTCACCCTGCACATTCAGCTGCACACTTACCTTATCTTCACCTGCAGCAAATACAACCTTGGCATAACCATCCAACGCCTGATAGCGAGCGCTTACATCAGCAGCTTTATTCAAACCAAACGTCACTATTTTTTTATTTGGGTTCAGTGATTTCCAATAATCTGCATAGTCACTGTCTGCGTTAATTACCGCCACGCCATCTGGCTTTAAACCAGCGAAAATCTCACCCTTAGCTTTGGCGATATTGTCACGTGAGCCCAGCTCACCAATATGCGCAATACCGGCATTGTTAATCAACGCCACATCGGGTTGTGCCATGTGTGTCAAATAGTCAATCTCACCTAAGTGATTCATGCCCATTTCCACTACGGCATACTGATGATTTGGTCGCATTCTCAGCAAAGTGAGTGGCACACCTATATCGTTATTCAGATTGCCGTAGGTAGCATGTACAGACGTTTTATCCTGTGCAACCACACCCAGAATTGCGCTTAGCATTTCTTTAGTCGTGGTTTTACCGTTGCTACCGGTCACAGCAACAACCGGTACATCAAATTTTTGGCGCCAGTATTTTGCTAACGCACCCAGGGCCAATCTGGTATCTGCCACCAAGATGCGTGGCGTTACCTGTACGCTTGGGTCAGAAACCAATACTGCGACAGCACCTAGCGCTAATGCTTCTTGAGCAAAACTATTACCATCAAAATTAGCGCCCTTAAGTGCCACGAACAGCTGTCCAGCCACGATGTTGCGGCTATCACTACCCACAGAACTAAATTGCACATCAACACCTACGTGCTGCACACCTAATGCTGCTGCCGCTTCTGATAGCATCATCATTTGCCCACCGCCATTGCCTGATTAGGCACCCATTGAGCCAAAGCCGCTTGTGCTATCGCGATATCACTAAATGGCGTTCTTACACCGCCAATTTCTTGGTAATCTTCATGTCCTTTACCTGCCAACAGCACAACGTCGTCCTTATTGGCAAACTTAATTGCCTGTTGAATAGCAATCGCACGATCTAGCGCGATACTAGGCAACACAGCCATCCCATTTACCACTTGATCAATAATCGTAGCCGGATTTTCATTACGAGGATTATCACTAGTCACTACCACATGGTGCGCATATTTCTCAGCGACTGCCCCCATGAGTGGACGTTTACCTGCATCGCGATCACCCCCACAGCCAAATACACAAATTAATTTGCCTTGGGTTTGCTCACGCAAACTCACCAGCACATTTTCCAAAGCATCTGGTGTATGTGCGTAATCCACCACAACTAGAGGTTTATCGTCACCGCCAAATTGCTGCATACGACCCGCCACTGGTTTAATCTGGGCTATCGCAGCTATCGCGTCATTGAGTGGCACTTGGTGTGCTAATAAAGTTGCCAACACTGCCAGCAAGTTATAGGCATTAAAGCGCCCCAACACGGGAGCGTTTAGCACCGCAGAACCTTGTGGCGTGTTCACTTGCATGCTGACACCAGCAGGGCTCAGCTTCAACTGGTCAGAGCGCACATCCCCATTTAACAACCCATATGTCAGCAAGGACTTGTTATTGATGCGCAATGCATCCGCCATTTTCCTACCAAAATCATCATCTACATTGACCACTGCAGTACGTAAGCTTGGCCAGTCGAATAACTTTTGCTTAGCGCTGGCATATGCCTCCATGGTCACGTGGTAGTCCAAATGGTCACGGGTAAGGTTGGTGAATACCGCATAATCAAACTCAATCG
This sequence comes from uncultured Methylotenera sp., assembly GCA_964652655.1. Lineage (GTDB taxonomy): Bacteria > Pseudomonadota > Gammaproteobacteria > Burkholderiales > Methylophilaceae > Methylotenera. The sequence goes on along the minus strand of CAZZDN010000003.1, from coordinate 3,639 downwards.
CATTCACACGACCTTGATCCAAACCGTGCGATGAGACTTCCATCACCACCGCATCAGCACCCTGAGCCACATAATCCGCCATCATTTTTTGTAGCAAAATTGCATCTGGTGTTGTGTTGCTGGTTTCTAGCAAGCCGCGACCATTTGTATCAACAAAGCCACTACCAATCGTCCCAATCACTGCGGTTTTTTTACCCAAAGCCTGCATTGCCTGTGCAATCCATTGGCTCACTGATGTTTTGCCATTGGTGCCTGTGACACCCAACACGTCCAACTTACGCGATGGAAATTGATAAAACTCAGCGGCAATCTGCGCCACCTGATTTTTCAATTGACTAACACCAAGGTTAGCTACCTTAATTGCAGCATCCCAAACATAGTCTTGGCTATCCCACAACACTGCACTAGCCCCAGCTGCAACCGCTTGTGTTATGTAGTTACGGCCGTCACTATGCACGCCTGGATATGCAAGAAATAAAGCACCAGGCACCACTTGCCTGCTATCAGCAGTGATTGCTGTAAAGGATTGATTTAAAGATGCAAGTAAGCTCATATACTTTCCCTTACATCCTCTACGCCACTCGGAATGACAACGTTATTATTTGGCGCATCTTGTGGTACAGACAGCATGCGCAACGCATCCGCCATCACTGCACTAAATACAGGTGCAGCAACCGTGCCACCAAAGTACTCGCCACTACTCGGATCATCCACCATCACTGCCATAATCAAGCGTGGGTTAGATGCTGGCGCCATCCCAACAAATGAACCGACATACTTATTCTTTTCATACCCATGATCGCCCAGCTTATGCGTTGTACCGGTTTTGCCTGCTACGCGATAACCAAGCACCTGTGCACGCAAGGCAGTCCCGCCTGGCTGCACGACCAACTCCAACATATCTTTTACGTCATTTGCAGTTTTTGCACTAAACACCTGCGTACCCACAGGCACCTCTTTCAGCTTTAGCAAAGATACTGGCTTCAACTCACCATCATTGGCAAAAACGGTATATGCCCGTGCCATTTGCAACAAAGTCACACTAATCCCATGTCCATAAGACATCGTTGCCTGCTCAATAGGGCGCCAAGTTTTATAATCCCGAAGTTTTCCTGATACTTCACCTGGAAATCCAATACGTGTTTTAGAACCGAAACCGATTAAATTAAACACTCCCCATAAATACTGTGGCTCAAGCGAAAGCGCCATTTTCACCGCACCAACGTTTGAAGACTTCTGAATCACCTCAGATACAGTCATTGCACCATGAGGGTGTGCATCATGAATCGTAGCTGGACCAATGCTCATATAACCAGGAGCAGTCTGAATTACGGTTTGCGGTGTAAACTTTCCAGCTTCTAGCGCTGCCGCAGCTGTTACTGTTTTCATCGTTGAGCCAGGCTCAAAAATATCGGTAATCGCACGATTACGGGTTTTACCTTGAATGTTGACTGGATTGTTTGGGTTATAAGTCGGCACATTAACCATCGCCAACACCTCACCGGATTTTGCATCCAGCACAACCGCAGCACCAGCGTTCGCTTTGAACTTATCAACCGCTTTTGTCAGTTCACGGTATGCTAAATACTGAATTCTACGATCGATCGATAACGTAATGTCCGCGCCATCTTGCGGTACTTTTACTGCTTCCAAATCCTCAATAATGCGTCCTGCCCGATCCTTAATGACCTTACGGCTACCATTTTTGCCTGATAACTCACTATTCATAGCAAGCTCAAAGCCCTCTTGGCCCTTGTCGTCAATATCAGTAAACCCCACCAAATGCGCAGTCACCTCACCAGCAGGATAGTAGCGTTTATACTCTCGCTGGAGATAAACACCAGGAATACCCAACTGCATAATTTCTGCGGCCAATTCTGGCGACACACGTCGCTTTAAATACACAAACTCACGTGTATTGTTAGCCAATTTTTTATCTATCGTGTCTTTCTTGAAACCTAACAGACCTGCAAGCTTTTTAGTCTGGTCGCCAGTAATTTTCACATCAGACGGGTTCGCCCATACAGATTCAACTGGAGAGCTAATCGCCAATAACTCACCGTATCGATCCGTAATCTTGCCGCGTTGCGCAGGTAACACTAGGGTACGGCTATAGCGCGCATCCCCTTTTTCTTGCAAGAAGCGCTTATGAAAGCTCTGCAAATACACACCCCTACCTAGCAAGGCGGCAAACCCCAGTAGCACCGCTATCAATAACAGACGACGGCGCCATGCTGGCAACTTAACCACGACTAAAGGGGTATGCATTGCCATTAGGGTTTTACCTCACCCTTAGCATCCGGCAAAGTTGCGGCCGGTAATGACACTGGCTGAGCAGCCAAACTCACGACTTGTATTCTTTTCGCGTCAGGTACTTGCATTTGCAATTGCTGAGCAGCGATTTGCTCAATACGTGAATGCATTGCCCAAGTACTCTGTTCCAACTGAAGTTGGCCATACTCTTGGTTATATTGTTTTTCGGTTTGATTCAAGTGCTCTAACTCTATATACAACTTACGCGCCTGATGCTGGGCGTTCACGAGACCCAATGAAGAAAAGATCAACGCAAAAAACAAAATAATATTAAGACGCGTCATACAACAGACGTCCTCTCTGCCACCCGCAATACCGCGCTACGTGAGCGTGGATTTAATCGCACTTCTTCATCACTAGGCTTGATGGCTTTACCTACACTTTTTAACCTAGGTTGAGGTAAATCTGCCGCGCGCACGGGAAAGTTTGCAGGCAAATCATCTCGATCCTCCTGACCACGAATAAATTGCTTCACCATACGGTCTTCAAGCGAGTGAAAACTGATAATCGCCAGCCTACCCTGTGGCGCAAGCAAATTCAGGCATTGCTGCATAGTTAGCGATAGTTCCTCAAGCTCCTGATTGACGAAAATCCGTAAAGCTTGAAATGTGCGCGTTGCAGGGTTCTGCCCTGGCTCGAAGCGCGTGACTGCACCTGCCACGATCTGGGCAAGCTGCCCAGTAGTGGTGATGGCACGCCCGTCATTGCGCTCCGCAATAATCGCCCTTGCAATCGACTTAGCAAACCGTTCTTCACCATAATTTTTTATAACCTCCGCTAATTGCTGCTCTGTTGTACGGCCAAGAAAGTCTGCCGCTGTTTCCCCACTACTTTGATCCATGCGCATATCCAGCGGCGCATCGTACCTAAAACTAAAACCACGGCCAGCCTCATCAATTTGTGGTGATGAGATGCCCAAATCTAGCAAAACGCCATCTACACGATGCACGCCCAATTCGGCCAAACGCTCCTGCATTGCCGAAAAATGACTATGCACCAAGGTAAAACGCGCATCATCAATCGATTTACCGGATTCAATCGCCGCCATGTCACGATCGAACGCAATCAATCGACCCGCATCACCTAACTTCGCTAAAATTTTTCTGGAATGACCACCGCGACCGAATGTGCCATCTACGTAGATACCATTCGGCTTAATGTCTAAAGCATGCACAGCCTCGTTCAGCAGCACGGTAATGTGCGCATGAACGGCAGAGCTATCATCCGCTATGCTTTGAACTTGATTTGAGTTTGAGACTGACACTTCTTGCGGGTACTTTTCTAACTTATCAGCGTTTTTTAGAGACGCTTTTTTTGAAGACAATG
>CAZZDN010000002.1:0-36144 GCA_964652655.1 uncultured Methylotenera sp. | reverse complement strand
CTGGTGCATACGGTGCAAATATAAACGTGTTTTAGATGTCATCATTCACCTCCAAATATAAATACTACATTGAGTTATAGTGGGGCTAGATTGTCATTGCAATGTGAACAATTGATGAACAAGAGATGAAGCTTTGTTGAATTGAGCACGCCTATAAATCGCGTGTTCAACTCAACAAACTTATTGGTTATAAGTCTTGGTTATACGTCAGATTGATACAGTCTCGCTGATGGAGGCCTGTCAACTGATGACAGGTAGCTAACTGTGCCTTCTGTCTATTAAAGTATGTGATTAAGATGCGACCTGCTTCACGACATCTGCAATACTTTGTGCTAGCGCACTGACTTGTGATTGATTTTCACCTTCAACCATCACGCGGATTTTTGGCTCAGTTCCAGATGCTCGGAGTAGCACGCGCCCGGAGTCCTTCAGCTCAGTTTCAGCCTGCTGAACCGCAGTCTGGATTAAGCTGTTGCTCAAATCCACCTTTTGCTTGGTGGTAACATTAATCAACACCTGCGGATAAAGTGTCAGGTCTGCCCCTAACTCACTTAAGGTTTTACCACTTTGAATCACCGCATGTAGCACCTGCAACGCTGCAATAATGCCATCACCGCTACTGTGCTTGTCTAGCGTTAAAATATGGCCTGAATTTTCACCGCCTAATTGCCAATTGTTTTGATTCAACAGTTCAAGCACATAGCGATCGCCCACTTTGGCACGAGCAAAAGGAATATTCATCGTGGCAAGCTTATGCTCCAAGGCCAAGTTAGTCATCAGCGTACCTACGACACCGCCCTGCAACCCACCTGTCTGCTGACGTGCAGCCGCTATGATATAAAGCAACTGGTCACCATCTAGCAAGCGGCCGGTATGGTCAACCATCATCACGCGGTCACCGTCACCATCAAAAGCAATTCCTAAATCAGCCTGATGCTCAATCACTGCTTTTTGTAAAGCCTGTGGATGCGTAGAGCCGACTTGCTCATTGATATTCAGTCCATCTGGATGGTTACCAATCACGACGATTTCGGCACCAAGCTCATGAAACACAGGCGGTGCCACATGATAGGTAGCCCCATGTGCGCAATCCAATACAATTTTCAAACCACGCAAATCTAAATGATTAGGGAAGGTACTTTTACAGAACTCTACATAACGGCCTGCCGCATCATCAATACGACGCGCTTTACCCAATTTAGCCGACTCCATCACCTGCATCGGTTCATCCAATGCCGCCTCAATCGCGTGCTCAACGTCATCCGGTAGCTTGGTACCTAAGCTAGAAAAGAACTTGATACCGTTATCGTAGTAAGGGTTATGTGATGCAGAGATGACTATCCCAGCCTGTGCACGCAATGCGCGAGTTAAGTAAGCTACTGCTGGTGTCGGCATGGGGCCTGTTAGCAATACATCTACACCAGCAGCTGACAAACCAGCCTCTAATGCAGCCTCTAACATATAGCCAGAAATACGTGTATCTTTACCAATCAACACAGCTGGATGCGCACCTTTAGCTAAATTGCTATCAATGCTGGTCAACACTCGGCCTGCAGCATAACCTAAACGCATCACAAATTCCGGAGTAATCAGCGCATCCCCTACGCGACCACGAATCCCATCGGTACCAAAGTATTTTTTACTCATTTAAAGCTTTCCACATTTATTTTTAATTCTATTTTTATTAGGAAAATGCCATACATGCAGCCTAACTAGGCAACACAGCACTCACTACTTTCAATGCATCTACCGTGGCTTTCACATCGTGTACACGCACAATTTTTGCGCCTTTCATGGCTGAGATTACAGATGCGGCTAAGCCTGAATGCAGGCGTTGCTGCGCATCACCACCAGCGATTTTCCCCAACACGGCCTTGCGGGACAAACCAACCAATAACGGCCCTAGCTCGCCAATGACATCCAAATGCTGTATCAGCGCAATATTATGTGCTGTGGTTTTGCCAAATCCAAAACCAGGATCTAACAAAATACGGTCTTGTGGGATACCCGCTGACATCACCACCTGCATACGCTCGTTCAGAAACTGCTTAACTTCGGCAACGACATTTTGATAATCAGGTGCAAGTTGCATCGTTTGCGGTACGCCTTGCATATGCATCAAGCACACGCCAGCATTACTACTTGAAACAATTTCAACGGCGCGCTCTTCCTGCAACGCACGGACATCATTCACAATATCAGCACCTGCCATAATCGCTTGGCGCATCACTTCTGGTTTATAAGTATCAATAGAGAGTGGCACTGTAGTCACGGCACTTAAAGCCTCAATCACGGGAATTACCCGCCTTAACTCCTCGTCAAGACTCACAGGTTCAGCACCAGGTCTGGTAGATTCCCCACCGATATCTAAAATATCTGCACCTTCTGCAATTAGCTCCAAAGCATGCGCCACAGCTAAATCAGTATTGCTGTATTTGCCGCCATCAGAAAATGAATCTGGGGTCACATTTACAATCCCCATCACATGAGGACGATTTAAATTAAGCCTATATTTACCGCAATTAAATTGATATGTAGTCTGCATGCTTCAATTATACTAAATCTGCTAGAAAGGCGTTAGAAGTCAAAAACTAATCTTAGATCGTTAATCCCAATACTCAATGAAAACGCTTTTCAGGGTACTTAAGAAGGTCTCTAGAAGATAGTCAAAGCTATGCATTCATTGGTTGATACTCATTGGTTACATAGTTGATACATAGGTAAATTGCACAATAAAAAAGGCCAGTTTACACTAGCCTTTTTTACGTCACTTACCTAATCAATATTAACTTAGGTGTTTGCAGAATGCTGTGGCTCGCCTGCGGTAGCTGAGTTCGAACCTGCGCTCGGTGTACCAGTCGTTGGCGGCACTTTTGCTTGTTTAGGTTTAGGCTCACGCACAGGATTACCAGCCATAATGTCATTGATCTGGTCAGCATCAATTGTTTCATACTCAAGTAAAGCTGCGGTCATGGCTTCAACTTTATCGCGATTATCTTCTAGCAAACGACGCGCAATCGCGTATTGCTCATCTAAAATGCGGCGAATCTCTGCATCCACTTTTTGTTGTGTCGCTTCAGATACAGTTTTAGAACTCATACTACCAAAAAATGAATCTTGTTCGTCACCTGCATACACCATGGTGCCCAAAGCATCACTCATGCCGTACTTAGTCACCATCGCACGTGCTAGTTTAGTTGCACGTTCAAAATCGTTAGAAGCACCTGTAGACATTTGATTCATAAAGATTTCTTCTGCAATACGACCACCAAACAGGATGGAAATTTCTTCCAACATTTTGTCTTTGTAATTGCTGATTCGATCAAACTCTGGCAACTGCCAAGTCAAACCTAACGCCCAACCACGCGGCATAATCGTTACTTTATGTACAGGGTCTGCTTTTGGTAGCAACTTCGCGACAACTGCATGACCTGACTCATGATAAGCAGTGTTACGACGCTCTTCTTCACGCATCACCATTGATTTGCGCTCAGGCCCCATGAAAATCTTATCTTTAGCATCTTCGAAATCTTGCATATCCACAGTACGTTTATTACGACGTGCGGCAAACAAAGCTGCTTCATTCACTAGGTTAGCCAAATCAGCACCACTAAAACCAGGCGTACCACGTGCCAAAATATCTGCTTTCACATCAGGATCAATCGGCACTTTACGCATGTGTACCAATAGAATCTGCTCACGACCTTTAATGTCAGGCAAGCCCACCATCACTTGACGGTCAAAACGGCCAGGACGCAACAATGCTTTATCCAATACATCGGCACGGTTAGTTGCGGCAATCACGATTACACCTGAATTTGCCTCAAAACCATCCATTTCCACCAGCATTTGGTTAAGCGTTTGCTCACGTTCATCGTTACCGCCACCAGTGCCTGCGCCACGACTACGGCCTACTGCATCGATTTCATCGATAAATATAATACAAGGTGAATTCTTTTTAGCAGTTTCAAACATGTCACGCACACGCGATGCACCCACCCCAACAAACATCTCTACAAAGTCAGAGCCTGAAATCGTAAAGAACGGAACCTTTGCTTCACCTGCAATCGCACGCGCCAACAAGGTTTTACCTGTACCAGGAGGCCCCACCATCAATACGCCACGCGGAATACGACCACCGAGTTTCTGAAACTTAGATGGATCGCGTAAGAACTCTACAAGCTCAAATACATCTTCTTTAGCCTCGTCACATCCTGCAACATCGGCAAATGTCGTATGATTATTGCCCTCGTCTAATTGACGGGCTTTACTCTTACCAAAAGAAAATGGACCACCACCTTTACCGCCGCCTTGCATTTGGCGCATGAAGAATATCCAAACACCAATCAATAAAATCATTGGGAACCATGAAACAAAAATACTCATGAGCAAAGACTGCTCTTCTTCTGGTTTTGACTCCACAGCAACATTGTATTTAAGCAAATCAGATACTAACCACGGGTCAGAAGGCGCATAAGTGTTGAATTTTTTACCATCTTGGGTGGTTCCATGCAACACACGACCATCGATTTGCACCTTAGCAATCCGTCCGTCTTTAACATCCTGAATAAATTGTGAATATACAATTTGGTTGTCTGCGTTATTCTTGACGCCAGACAAGTTAAATACAGCCATAAGTATCATAGCGATCGCTAACCAAATAGCCACATTCTTAAACACGTTGTTCAAAATCTTTTCCTTTAATCAACAACAATCACGCCTAAAATTTATTAAGCATTTTTATCTTACAAAGCAGTTTAACCCAATTTTTTATGGTTTACGACCTATTCCTAGCAAATAAACTTCACTGCTTCTATCACGTGATGCCTTGGGCTTGCGTGTCACAACTTTATCGAACATTTGACGCATACTCTGCAAGATTTCTTCAAAACCAGCGCCAATAAAAACCTTGACCAAAAAGTTGCCATTTGGTTTCAACCAATCTTTGCTGAACTCCAGTGCTAATTCAGTTAAATAGGCGGCACCGGCTTGGTCTACATCTTTTACCCCACTAATATTGGGGGCCATATCTGCAATTACAAGGTCTACTTGTACATTATTTAGGGTTTGCTCTAACAACTCAAGCACAGATGCCTCACGAAAATCACCCTGCAAAAAAGTGACCCCACCAATCGGGCTCATCTCTAAAATATCAAGCGCAATCACTTTGCCTTGGCCCTTTAAACGTTGTACAGCCACCTGTGACCAACTACCCGGCGCTGACCCCAAATCAACGATAGTCATGCCTGGTTTAATCAGCTTATCCTTATCGTCTATTTCCATTAACTTATAGGCCGCACGCGCCCGATAACCATCTTTTTGCGCGAGTTTTACATAAGGGTCGTTTAAATGCTCTTGCATCCAAGCTTTACTGGTACGTGAAGGTTTCATCGTTGATACTTTGCCATCAAATAAACATTGCTTCGTGTTAAAATAGTTAACTAATTAATTCTGTTAAAAAATATGAAACTAAGTACTAAACAAATCGCACATCTACGAGGCCTTGCTCATAGCTTAAACCCAGTTGTCATGATAGGCAACAATGGTTTAACGGAAAATGTAGTTAAAGAAATCGAGCTAAATCTAAACGTTCATGAACTCATTAAAGTACAGGTAGCAGGTGATGACCGCGTGGCTCGCAAGGCCATTTTTGATGAAATCTGCCAGCTGACTAATGCTGTTGCAGTACATCACATCGGCAAGCAACTAGTATTTTACAGAGCGAGCAGCACGGTAAAAGAAAGTGCCAAAGTAGTTATTCCTAAACTTTAAAAATATTCACCCTAAAAAACATTCGGCCTGCGTTTTATCACCAGGCCGAATGCTTAACTTGCTAGTAGCGTTTAAAGTCTTGTTATCAACTAACGCGCTTTCAGCACCATCACTATAGCAAGTATGCACTCAAATACATAAGCTAAACTGGCAACACCATGCCAGTTTCTAAATCTGTCCGCGAATACACTTTGCATCACATCAGCAGGGAAAGCTTGTGACTTCAAGCCTTCTAAAATTGGCTGTATGCCAAAATGCCCAGCCAACACCAACAACAGCATCACAAACACCGCCCAAAAGAAACCTTGCTTTAAGGCCGCTGTACCAAACTGCGCTAGGCGATGTATCAACAAGTAAAACGCACTGGCAAAGCCAATGTATGTCACTACGTTAAACAACTTACCAGCAAGGCTACCCGCCAACTGCTTATCTCCTAAAGCATCAAACAGCACATACGCACTTACACCAGTGCTCCACAATGCACCGGCCCACAACGCAATTAGAATCAAAGATAATCGGGAAGCCACTGTTATCACCTTATTTAGATATATAGCACGTCTAGAACTTCATACTCTTTAACACCACCTGGTGCTGAAACCTCAGCAATATCACCGGCAGACTTACCAATCAGGCCACGTGCGATTGGTGAGCTTACAGAAATCTTACCATTCTTAATATCAGCTTCATCTTCACCCACGATTTGGTAGGTTTTATTGTCGCCTGAATCTAAATCTTCAATATTGACGGTGGCACCAAACACTACACGGCCTTCGGCATTCAGGGTTTGCGGATCAATCACTTGCAAATTAGATAGCTTAGCTTCTAGCTCAGCGATGCGACCTTCGATAAAACTTTGGCGCTCTTTTGCTGACTCGTATTCTGCATTTTCAGATAAGTCACCTTGTGCACGAGCCTCTGCAATCGCCTGAATAATATTAGGACGATCAACACCGCGTAAGCGTTGTAATTCCTCTTTTAACAATTCTGCACCGCGAACGGTTACTGGAAATTGACTTAATGCCATACTACACCCTCAAATAAAAAAGAAACCACACTCACATGAGCGTGGTTCCAGAAGTAAAATTAATGATTAGTTAATAAGCTTTAGTTTATTTTAGCTCAGCTGTTTATGCAAGTTTTGCAGTGACTCAACCTGTAACTCTTGCATATGCGCCATACCGATACATGCTGCTTTAGCACCCGCAATCGTTGTGTAATAAGTGACTTTATTTTGCAATGCAGAACGACGAATCTCGTAAGAGTCGGCAACTGCGCGCTTATCTTCAGTCACATTCACAATAAAGCTAATATCGTCATTTTTAATCATGTCAACAATATGCGGACGGCCTTCAGCGACTTTATTCACCGCTTGCACTTTCAAGCCGTGCTCAGCCAACGCTGCTGCAGTGCCTTTAGTCGCCACCAACTCAAAACCTAATTGATGTAATTGCTGACCGATTTCAACCACTTTCAAGTAGTCTTCTTTACGAACACTGATGAATGCACGGCCACCTTGAGGTAACTTTGTAGAAGCGCCTAATTGTGACTTCAAGAATGCTTCAGCGAAAGTACTGCCTACCCCCATCACCTCACCGGTTGATTTCATTTCAGGGCCAAGAATTGTATCTACACCTGGGAACTTGATGAATGGGAACACGGCTTCTTTGACTGAATAAAATGGTGGAATAATCTCACGTGTCACATTTTGTGACGCCAGTGTTTGCCCAGCCATACAACGTGCGGCCACTTTAGCTAACTGCAAACCACAAGCCTTAGAAACGAATGGCACTGTACGTGATGCACGTGGGTTTACTTCTAGCACATAAACTGTTTCACCTTGAATCGCAAACTGTACATTCATCAAACCTACGACGCCTAAGGCTTTTGCCATTTGTTTGGTTTGTACGCGCAACTCATCTTGTAACTTAGTAGATAAGCTATAAGGTGGCAATGAACATGCAGAGTCACCAGAGTGCACACCAGCCTGCTCAACGTGTTCCATGATACCGCCAATAATGACTTCTTCACCATCAGATAACGCATCCACATCGACTTCCAACGCATCATTTAAGAAGCGATCTAGCAATACTGGGGACTCATTCGACACCTTAACTGCTTCGCGCATGTAGCGCTCAAGCTGGCTTTGCTCTTGTACGATTTCCATCGCACGGCCACCCAATACATAACTTGGACGCACCACTAATGGGTAACCAATTTCTGTAGCTAAACGAATCGCTTCATCCGGTGTACGCGCAGTGCGGTTAGGCGGTTGCTTCAGACCTAATTCCTGTAGCATTTTTTGGAAGCGTTCGCGGTCTTCTGCCATGTCAATCGCATCTGGGGTGGTGCCGATAATAGGCACTCCTGCTTTCTCTAAATCACGCGCTAATTTTAATGGCGTTTGGCCACCGTATTGCACAATCACACCTACTGGTTTTTCCAGCGCGACGATTTCTAATACATCTTCCAATGTCACTGGCTCAAAGTACAAGCGATCTGAAGTATCGTAATCAGTAGAAACCGTTTCAGGGTTACAGTTCACCATAATGGTTTCGTAACCATCTTCACGCATTGCAAACGCAGCGTGAACACAGCAATAGTCAAACTCAATACCTTGACCAATACGGTTAGGACCTCCGCCCAACACCATAATTTTCTTTTTATCGCTAGGCTTAGACTCACACTCTTCTTCATAAGTGGAGTACATGTATGCAGTGTTCGTTGCAAATTCTGCCGCACAAGTATCAACCCGCTTGTAAACTGGGCGCACACTCAATGCTTGGCGATACGCGCGCACCGCGTGCTGGTCTGTGTCCAACAATTTCGCTAGACGTCTATCTGAGAAACCACGGCGTTTTAACTGCAATAAAGCCGCTTTATCTAAGTCTGCAATATGCTTGCCTTTAAGCGCTTGCTCACGGTCAATGATATCTTTGATTTGCACTAAGAACCATGGGTCAATTTTTGAAATATTAAATACTTCATCCACACTCAAACCCGCTCTGAATGCGTCACCCACGTACCAAATACGCTCAGGGCCAGGCACACCCATTTCTTTAGTAATTGTGTCTAAATCTGTAGTTTTTTCATCTAAGCCATCAACGCCAACTTCTAAACCGCGCAATGCTTTTTGGAAAGATTCTTGGAAAGTGCGACCCATTGCCATCACTTCGCCCACAGATTTCATCTGTGTGGTTAAACGAGAATCGGCTTGCGGGAATTTTTCGAATGCAAAGCGAGGGATTTTAGTCACAACGTAGTCTATGCTTGGTTCAAATGAAGCTGGAGTTGCGCCACCAGTAATTTCATTACGCAGTTCGTCGAGTGTAAAGCCTACCGCCAATTTAGCAGCCACCTTAGCAATCGGGAAACCGGTAGCTTTAGACGCTAGGGCAGATGAACGTGATACACGCGGGTTCATCTCAATCACAATCATACGGCCATCATCAGGGTTAATCGCAAACTGCACGTTTGAACCACCGGTATCCACACCGATTTCACGCAATACCGCTAATGAGGCATTACGCATGATTTGGTATTCTTTGTCGGTCAAGGTTTGTGCTGGCGCCACAGTGATAGAGTCACCGGTATGCACACCCATTGGATCTAAGTTTTCGATTGAGCAGATAATGATGCAGTTGTCCGCAGAGTCGCGCACCACTTCCATCTCATACTCTTTCCAACCCAACAAAGATTCTTCAATTAGTAGCTCATTGGTTGGTGAAGCATCTAGACCGCGCTCACAGATAGCAATGAACTCTTCACGATTGTAGGCAATACCACCACCACTACCACCCATGGTGAATGATGGACGAATAATCGCTGGATAACCAATACTTGCTTGCACCTGCAATGCTTCTTCCATACTGTGCGCGATGGCAGAGCGCGCAGAACCCAAACCAATTTTGGTCATGGCTTCTTTAAATTTTTGGCGATCTTCCGCTTTATCAATCGCTTCTTTAGATGCGCCAATTAACTCAACGTTAAATTTAGCAAGCACACCGTGCTTGTCTAGATCTAGAGCACAATTTAATGCAGTTTGACCGCCCATGGTTGGCAGCAACGCATCTGGGCGCTCTTTTTCAATAATCTTTTCAACCACCTGCCAAGTCACTGGCTCGATATAAGTGGCATCGGCCATTTCCGGATCGGTCATGATTGTTGCCGGATTAGAGTTAACCAAGATTACGCGGTAACCCTCTTCACGCAGCGCTTTACATGCCTGAGCACCTGAGTAGTCGAATTCACAAGCCTGGCCAATTACAATTGGACCTGCACCGATGATAAGAATTGATTTTATGTCTGTACGTTTTGCCATTAGATTTACTTTTTAACAAATTTGTCTTGCATCTATACACGCGAATCTGCGTGATGCTTTTTATCCGGGCAGCCTACTATCACAGCAGACGTCCGGATACACTTCATTACTGCGCCCGCATTAAGTCGATAAACTTATCAAACAGGTAACTCATTTCAGTTGGACCAGGGCTAGCCTCTGGGTGACCTTGGAAACTAAATGCAGGTTTATCAGTACGCGCCATACCTTGCAAGCTGCCATCGAACAACGACACATGCGTTACTTTAAGGTTTGCCGGCAAACTATCTACATCCGCAGCAAAACCATGGTTTTGGCTAGTAATATAAACACGTTTAGTTTCAACATCTTGCACCGGATGGTTTGCACCATGGTGACCGAATTTCATTTTAAGCGTCTTCGCACCAGAAGCAAGGGCTAACAATTGGTGACCTAAGCAAATACCAAAAGTAGGGATGCCTTTATCTACAATGGTTTTAATTGCTGAGATTGCGTAATCGCATGGTTCTGGGTCACCAGGTCCGTTTGATAAGAACACGCCATCAGGGTTTAGTGCTAACGCCTGCTCTGCGGTTGCCTGCGCTGGCAATACAGTTACTTTACAGCCGCGTGAAACCAGCATACGCAGAATATTACGTTTTACACCATAATCGAATGCAACCACGTGGAACTGCTCAGCAGGAGCCTGCGTAAAGCCTTTGCCCAATGCCCATTCACCTTCAGTGAATTGGTAAGGTTTATCACAACTCACCACTTTAGCTAAGTCCATACCAGCCAAACCTGGGAAGCCAGCGATAGCATGTGTTGCCAATGATAGCGCAGTCGCTTCATCCGCTTCACCAGCCACAATAACGCCGGTTTGTGCGCCTTTTTCGCGCAGAATTCTTGTGAGTTTACGTGTGTCGATATCAGCAATTGCCACTACGTTATTAGCGACCAAGTATTCTGATAAGGATTGAGTGTTTCTAAAGTTACTATGTGTTAGCGGCAAATCCCTAATGACCAAACCGCTGGCATATACTTTGCCAGACTCTACGTCTTCGTTATTAACGCCATGGTTGCCGATGTGCGGGTAGGTGAGCGTAACGATTTGTTTGGTATAAGATGGGTCTGTCAATATTTCTTGGTAGCCTGTCATCGAAGTGTTAAACACGACTTCAGCTACAGCATGACCAGAAGCTCCGATTGACATGCCACGAAACACGGTTCCATCTGCTAGTACAAGTATGGCGGGCAGGTTTTGTGACACAATAACTCCTCGGTTTTACGATAATTAAAATTTACGACATTAAAAACTTCTAATCTTTAGTCCATCATGAACAGATGGCAGATGTGCAAAACGGGAGGAGCTTGTATATACTCTTCCCGTTTCAGAATTAACGAATTATAGCGAAAAAAAAACGACTAATCAATGTCAACGTGACACATTCATCATCTGTCGATCGTGCAATCTTGCCAAAAACATCTGCGCGCTAATCGCGCCTACCAGCGCCATCAACATATCCCACTGTGTATCCCACACATCACCTTGCGTGCCTAAAAACGCATCTGCCGCACCACCTTCATAGATGGCGACCCACCACTCAACAAACTCATAAAATGCGCTGATGCTAAGACAAATGCAACATACAATAAAAAATAACCAACGACCTACTTCCAATGGAGATTTTCTCAACAGAATTTCACGCGCAATCATCGCTGGCACAAACCCTTGCGCAAAATGCCCGACCCTATCGTAATAATTTCGGGAAAGCTCAAACGTATCACGCAACCAGTTAAACCAAGGCACCTCAGCATAGGTGTAATGCCCACCAACCAGTAAAATAATGGCATGGATCAATATCAGCGCATAAACCAGCGGAGTAAAAATAAAATAACGGTGAGTAAAAACCAATATAGGCAACGCAATTAACACAGGCGCCACTTCTAACGCCCATATCAACCTATCAACTGGGTAGATTGCAGACCAGACAAAAACTGCAATCAGAATAACAAGTAAAATAATAGAGCAGTTGCGTTGTGCGGACATCATTAAGAGGATATTCGCGCGGATGCTCTCTAGCGCAGACCCAATACATCACGCATATCGTATAGGCCTGAATCTTTTGCCGCTAAATACTTAGCTGCACGTAGGGCTCCCAAAGCAAAAGTGGCACGACTGCTCGCCTTGTGTGTCAATTCGACGCGCTCACCAATACCAGCTAGCACTACAGTATGATCACCCACCACATCACCACCACGCATTGTGGCAAACCCAATCTTACCTGCCTCACGCTCACCGGTTACACCTTCGCGTGCATAGACTGCGCAATCTTTCAAATCTTGCCCCAGGCCATGTGCAGCAGCCTCACCCAAACGCAAAGCAGTGCCTGACGGTGCATCCACCTTATGTCGATGATGCATTTCCACCACTTCTATATCGTAACCTTCATTCAGCACGCGCGCAGCTTGCTCTACCAGATTAATTAACAAGGTAACACCTACACTCATATTAGGTGCGAACACGATTGCAATCTCTTTTGCCGCAGCCTCAATCTTTTGCTTTTCTTCTGTAGAAAACCCAGTGGTACCGATAATCATCTTTACTTTGTGTTTTTGACATGCCGCCAAATAGAGCATGCTAGCCTCTGGTCTAGTAAAGTCGACCAAGACGTCAGCACCATTGAGCGCAACGTCAATATCAGCAACCACTTTCACCCCAGATACGCGACCGAACTGCTCACCGGCATCACGACTCAAATGCACATTATCAGCACGGTCTAACGCGCCATGCAATATCAACTCAACATCTGCAAACACACCTTCCAGCAAAGCATGACCCATCCGGCCAGAACAGCCAGCAATAACAACTTTTAATGGATTGACCATATTAAAAAC
This sequence comes from uncultured Methylotenera sp., assembly GCA_964652655.1. Lineage (GTDB taxonomy): Bacteria > Pseudomonadota > Gammaproteobacteria > Burkholderiales > Methylophilaceae > Methylotenera. The sequence continues at coordinate 23,180 of CAZZDN010000002.1, read as the reverse complement.
CTATCAATTTCTAAAAATTAGCTTGTTTATTTAGCTTGTTTAAAGATTAAAAACCAATCTTTTCCAACATACGATCAAAAAAGCTAGGCTCATTTTCAGGAGGCAACTCTTTTGGTGTTGGCGTGACTTTATTCCCGACTCGCGTTGAAGGAATTTCCACTACAACATCAGGCTCTTCAGGGAGCGAGCGTAACTGACGATCAAACACCATTCCAGATGGGGATTGATAAGATGAGGAATTCACTGGTTGCTCTGGCAATAAAGGCAATGCTGGTGATAAAGGCGCCTCAACTTGAGCAGGCATCGACGAAGCGGCTGACAAATCCGTTGCAGTCGGAGCAACTTCAACAACAGGTGCTTTCACCACTTCAACTGGCGCCACAGCAGGCGCAGTATCAGCAGCGACAACAGGCGCAGATGGCGCTTCTACTGCTGGCACTACCGGCACTTCCAAAGGAACAGCCAACATTGATTGTGATGCATCTACTTCAGGAACCACTTCTTTCTTTGCAACTTCGGCGCTAATAGACTTTTCCGCTTCTTTTTTAACAACATCACCTTGTGTTGCCTTAACGACTGGTGCTGCATCATCTTTTTCCCAGAATTTCAGCTTACCAATCAGACTTTTTTCTTCAGGCTTTTTGTAAGGCTCGACAACACGCGTACCGGTGTTCGCCTTTTCTTCCATCTTATCTGCAGCATTACTTCCACTTGGAATCACATCGCCACGCACAGACTTAAGCAGGTCTTTATCAAAATCAAGAATCACCCGACGTTGCTCTGTTACTTTACCTGCTTCACGCATCTGATACACATAGTCCCAGCGATTACCGTGAAAGCTATCTTGAATCAACGGAGTCCCCATAATAAAGCGTACTTGGGACTTGGTCATACCAGGCCGCAATTGTAGTAGCATTTTAGAAGTAACCACATTACCCTGCTGAACATCTAGCTTATATGGCTTAATGCTAGGCACAGCCGTACCGCAAGCAGTGCAGAGCAAAACAAGCAAAACAACTAGATAACGTAAAGTAGAAAAATAACGCATATCATGACTTTAATTTGAATTGGCGTTAATATACCACGTAGCGACTGAAGCCAAAACATCCACCTTATTAATTGTGAACATTCCAAAATCATGCAAGATCAAAAAGATTTAAAAAATGCCGGACTCAAGGCCACCTTACCAAGACTTAAGGTATTAAACCTGTTTGAGAACAGCAAGGACCGCCACTTATCTGCTGAAGACATCTACAAGATTATGATTAACGCAGGTGAAGATGTTGGCTTGGCCACGGTATATCGCGTACTCACTCAATTTGAGCAAGCAGGGCTATTAGTGAGACACCATTTTGAAAGTGGAAAAGCAGTATTTGAACTTAACAGTGGCGGGCATCATGACCACATTGTCTGCATCAAATGTGGCCGCGTTGAGGAATTTTACGACCCAGAAATTGAACAAAGACAAGAAACTGCTGCGGCTAAGTTGGGTTTTACTATGCAGGACCACTCGCTAACTATTTACGGCGTTTGTGCCAAACAACCATGCGAAAGCAAAGAGTAAGCTAGACAGACCTAGTCAAACCTAGCTAGTTCAAAACATCAACCTAACAACATCTCTCTTGCGTGTTGTCGCGTAGTCTCAGTCAATTCTAGACCACCTAGCATGCGCGCCACCTCTTCAATGCGGCCATCTGTAGTTAATGCAGCGATCGTACTCAAGGTTTGTCCATCAACCTGCGATTTACTGACTCGCAAATGATGGCGACCAAGCGCAGCCACTTGCGGCAAGTGTGTAATCACCAACACTTGTCGTTGCTCGCCCAGTTGTTTCAGTAAGTTACCTACCACCTCAGCCACACCGCCACCAATACCAACGTCAACTTCATCAAAAATCATCGTAGGGATACTACCCTGTTGCGCTGTCACCACGCGTATCGCTAAACTGATACGCGACAACTCGCCCCCAGACGCTACTTTACTGAGAGGTCGTGGCGCTACGCCAGCGTGACCAGCCACCAAAAATTCCACTTGCTCCAAACCACTAGCACTAGGTGCAACCGGGGTTAAGGCTACGGAAAACTGTCCACCAGTCAAAGACAAGCGCTGCATTTCAGCCGTGATTTTTTGATGCAAAATCGCGGCTGCCTCAGCCCTGCCGGCACTTAATGTTTCAGCTGTTTTTTTATAGGCATCAAATGCCAATCGCTCCTGCTCTGCTAGTGCGCCATCGTCTACGAAATTAGATAACTCAGCCATTCTTGCCTGCCAGCTTTGAAGCAAATCAGGCAAACCTTCCACCCGCGATCTAAACTTGCGTGCAGCAGCATGTATAGATTGGATTCTTGCATCCACTTCACTTAAACGCGCAGGGTCCAACTCCATGCGCTGAATGTAGCGATTGAGCGAGCGACTTGCCTCCTGCAGTTGAATCACGCCTGAATCCAGCGACTCAGAAATCTCGCTTAGACTAGCATCATAGGTCTGCATATTTTGAAGATGATGTTGGACTTGCGCTAATAAATTGAGCGCGGACAACTCACCTTCACCCAACAACTCTAAACAGTTTTCACCGCTACTGATTAAGCTGGCACCATTCGATAGGAGCAGATGCTCATGTTGCAAAGCATCCCACTCTTGGGCGTCAAACGCTAACGCAGAAAGCTCTCGCACGTTATCTCGTAACAAAGCGAGCTCATCAGCGTACGCCTCTGCATTCTTTTCTAGCGCTATGCGCATATCATGAAGATGATGCCAATGCTTATATTGCTCAGCAACATTTTTTGCCACACTCAACAAGCCGCCAAACTCATCTAAAATCTGACGCTGTGTCACAGGCTTTAACAATGAATGATGCGCATTTTGGCTGTAAATATCGACCAAATAATCACCCAGCTCTTTTAACTGCTGGATAGTGGCTGATGCCCCATTAATAAATGCACGCGAACGTCCATCCGCATAGATTACACGACGTAGTAGCAACTCCGACTCATCTTGCGCTATTTCCTGCTCAGCCAACCAAGCTAATGCCTCGCTGTTATTTTTTAATGAAAAACATGCGCTAATTTCAGCTTTATCACAACCTGCGCGGGTCACCCCTCCCTCACCGCGCGCACCCAAGGCCAAAGATAATGCGTCAATAAGAATAGATTTTCCTGCACCAGTTTCACCGGTCAACACGGTAAATCCCGATTGAAAATCCAGATCCAGCTGATCAACAATGACAAAATCACGAATTGAAAGCGTTTGTAGCATAATTCAATTAATCCATTTCACGGCTATCTCAAACCGATAAGACCCCAAGCAAATAAAACGATTAGCTAATTTTAATGCATTGAATATAGCGTTACCTTAAGAATACTTGGTTAATTCAGTTAGCACTTTAAAGCTTAAACTGAAATCAACCCCAATTAAGCTTATTTCTGAGCATATCAAAATAACAGTATTCGACGGGATGTAGCAATGAGATAGTTTTTTCTGCGCGGCGCACCATGATTTGGTCACCAACTTCCAAGACTAATTGGAATTGCCCATCAAAACTAAGCTGAGCCTCATCAAACTGTACTGCAGTAACCACAATTCGACTGGCGCTGTTAACGGCAATCGGACGATTGCTCAGTGTATGAGGACAAATCGGTATTAGCGCAATTGCCTCTAAATTAGGATGCAAAATTGGACCACCTGCAGAAAGCGCATAAGCGGTAGTGCCTGTTGGGGTACTTAAAATTAAACCATCACTACGCTGCTTGGAAACAAACATGCCGTCTATTTCCACTTCCAACTCGATTAAGCGCAACCCACTTTTGATCACGACATCATTCAGCGCATGACTACTGTAAATCACTTGCCCATTTCTCACGACGTCGGTGGAGAGCAACATGCGTGGTTCTTTGATGAAGTCGCCAGCAAGCATGCGATCAATCTCAACCAGCATATCTTCTGCACGCAAGTCGGTTAAGAACCCGAAACGTCCGCGATTCACACCAATTAATGGCACATCTGCATCTATTAAACTGCGTGCCACACTCAGCATTGTTCCATCACCACCCATCACAATAGCAAGATCGGCAGTTTGGCCAATCTGATCTAAACTCAAAGTTTGATATTGATCTAGCTGGGCATGATGTGCGGTATTTTCTTCCACCCAAACTTGAAGATTTTTAGCGGATAAATGTTGCGCTAAATCAGCCAAATCTTCACGCATCAACTTTAAAGCCGATACATTCATATATTTGCCGATAAGCGCTATTTTTTTGAAATTTGTCTGCACGGCAGAATTAAAACATAGTCAGGAAATCTTAGCAAAGCTAAAACCATTATTTGGAATGCAATAAATTTTATGTAACTCTAAATTTTTTGCGTCATAATCTTATTTACTCAGGTATACAAGATAACGAAATACTTTACTAAATCAACAGAAGAGAAGTTAATACATGACGATAAGTTAGCTAAATAAGAATCTATTTAGCATAATTTTGCCACTACAATTCAATACAATTAATCAAACCATATACATATGACCGCTTCAAATCTAAACCGCATACTAAAAACTTACTTTCTACTCGCTTATGTAGTATTAATGTTTATTGTATCTGACTCAATACCTTTTATTAGCATTCTTCAGGATGGGGCGCTTCCATTTAGCTACTTGCTAATTACATGGCTTTTATACAGCTTATATTATCTATTACCTGCAATTATAGTTACAGCAACAATCCGGTTAATCTTCAAAAACGTTAAGGCTGTATACATTGCAGCGATTTTTACAGGCGGCATTACTAGTTTACTAATGTATGCAAATGCCAAACTATTTTCACTTTACGGGATGTTCTTTAATGGCTTTATTTTCAACCTAGTGACTACTCCCGGTGGTATAGAGTCTTTAGGTGGAAGTAGTGCTTCTGATGCTGGTTTTGCACTCATTACAATTGGATTTTTTAGCTTTCAAGCTTCAATTCTATGGTTTGCACGATGGTTGCATGAAAAGAAATCAGCTCCACAACTGCAATTAAGGCTTTTACCATCCATCGCACTGATAGCTACAGTGCTTGTCCACATGGGTTTTGCGTTGGATAGTTATACAACCAATCAATTAAACGTCGTTGCACAGTCGATTCCATTTTACCAAACCGTATCAGCTAGAGGCTTCTTTAAAAGCCTAGGCTTTACAACACAACGCGAAGCTAAGATTAAAGTAAAAGGTAAACTTAACTACCCACTCAATCCGATTCAAATCAAAGAACCTACAAAACCATACAATATTATTTGGCTGACTTCTGAGTCTTGGCGGGCAGATACCCTCAATGAAAAAGTAATGCCTAACAGCTGGGAGTTTGCAAAAAACGCAGCTAGGTTTACACGTAACTATAGCACTGGTAATGGCACTCGAATGGGAGTATTCGGAATGTTTACAGGGATTCCAGGAAATTATTGGTTTCCATTTCTAGAAGAGCGACGTGGTGCGGCAATTATTGATGTACTCGAGAAACAACAATACCAGATGAGTTTTTATACCAGCGCTAAATTCTCTTACCCTGAGTTTGATAAGACCATTTTCGCACACGTGCCATCCGATTTATTACACGACAGTAACATAGGAGCAAGCGGCTGGGAAAATGACCGTAACAACGTTACAAGCTTACTATCATTTATTGACAACAGAGACAAAACCAAACCATTTTTCACATTTATGTTTTTTGAGTCACCTCACGCGCGCTACTACTTCCCACCTGAAAGCGTGATTGCAACACCATATCGTGATGACCTTAATTATGCAACTTTAAGTAAAACTGCGTTGCGTAATGATATTGTGCCGATTAAAAACCGGTACATTAATTCTGTGCATCACTTAGATATGCAATATGGCCGCATTTTTGAGTATCTCAAACAGCACCAACTTCTCGATAACACTATCGTAATTCTTGTAGGTGATCATGGAGAAGAGTTTATGGAGCATGGCTTCTGGGGACATAACTCAACTTTTGTGGATGAACAGGTACGTACGCCACTCGTTATTTACAAACCAGACACAACGCCGTTGGTGAGCAACCAAATGACAAGTCACATGGATATCATACCGACTATCATGCCTTTATTAGGTGTGACTAACCCGAGCAGCGACTACGCCACTGGCTACAATTTACTTGCTGGTGAAAAGCGCAGCCACACTTACATCTCAGACTGGGACAAAGTCACTTACGTAGATGATGAAGTCAAAATCACGCAACCGGTCAATGCAAAAAGCTTTGCGCTAATGACTGCTAGTCGCGGTGACGACTCTGCGCTGCCTAGCGATGAACGTAAAGCAATCATGCAAAAAAAACAGCCAGCTATGGTGCAATTAGTGCAAGACTTAAGTAAGTTTTTCAAGAAAAAAGATTCTAAAACACCAGTACCACCCCGATAGGATTGCGTTATCAGGCTAACTGACAGATAATTTGCGCATGAGCTCTAGTATAGACAAACGTGCGCAAATTTTACTCAAAACGCTAGTTGAATATTACATTAGCGATGGTCAACCTATAGGCTCTCGCACATTACTGCAACGCTCTGGCTTAGATGTCAGTCCTGCTACCATTCGTAATGTAATGAGTGACCTAGAGCAACTTGGCTTTATCGCCAGCCCACACACATCCGCAGGCCGCGTACCAACACAAAAGGGTTATCGTTTATTTGTAGACTCGCTATTAACAGTCAAGCCGCTAGAGGATGAGATATTAGCGCAAATTCAAACTGGGCTATCAACTCCCAACCCAAGTGAATTGATTGCAAATGCAGCGGATATGCTGTCGCAGTTAACGCAGTTTGCAGGCGTGGTAATGACACCCAAACGAAAACGAATTGCATTCAAGCATCTAGAATTTTTAACGCTTTCTGACAAGAGAATATTAGTGATTATCGTAACCAGTGACGGTAATGTACAAAATCGAATCATCCTCACTGAAAAACCATTTAGTCCTAGCGAGCTAACGCAAGCAGGTAATTATTTCAATGAGCATTTTTCTGGGCATACATTTGAAGAAGTACAACAAAAATTACATGCTGAACTAAAGCAGATGCAAAATGACATGAACCAACTCATGACAGCGGCACTCGAAGCAAGCAGCAAAAAGGCGAACGATGATGGCGTAGTGATTGCTGGCGAACGTAACTTACTGCAAGTCGATGATCTCTCTACTAATGTAAGTAGTTTGCGAAAACTATTTGAAATATTTGAGCGCCGCACCAGCTTGATGCAGTTACTAGATAACAGTCAACGTGCCGAAGGCATACAAATATTTATTGGCGGCGAAAGTGGTTACTTACCTTTGGACGAATGTAGCATGATTACTGCTCCGTATGAAGCTGACGGACAAGTCGTCGGTACTTTAGGTGTCATTGGGCCAACGCGCATGGCATACGAGCGTGTCATTCCGATTGTTGACGTTACTGCTAAACTGCTGTCAAACGCCCTATCTGCTCAATAAGATACCTAACCACTCAAATGCCTATAACAGCATCAGATTAATCGCTGTAGGCCAAACCTTTAACCAATAGATTGATTACATGTCATATTACAACCCAGAACCCAAATACGACCACGGCGACCAACTGAAAGTTGGTATTTTACTTGCCAACCTAGGCACACCAGATGCGCCTACTGCTCAGGCCTTAAGGCCATATTTGCGCCAATTCTTGAGCGACAGACGCATCGTGGAGATTCCACGAGCAATTTGGTGGTTAATTCTAAACTGCATTATTTTAGTGATTCGCCCGAAGAAGTCAGCAGAGAAATATGCCAGCATTTGGTCTAGTGAAGGCTCACCTTTGATGGTGCATGCCAAAAAGCAAGCCTTGTTACTACGTGGTTTTTTAGCGCAAAAAATTCAATCTCCGTTCACTGTAGAGCTAGGCATGAGCTACGGTAATCCATCGATGGCAAGTGCAATTGAAAGGTTAAAAGCACAACACTGCGATCGCATCTTAGTATTCCCGCTGTACCCACAATATGCAGCAAGTAGTACGGCAAGTGCATTAGATGCCGTTTGGCGTACGCTACTGAAAACACGTAATGTGCCGGCTATTCGTACAATTAAACATTATCACGATCATCCAGCCTACATTGAAGCACTGGCAGAGAGCGTTCGCGAGCATTGGCGTATTAACGGAAAACCTAACAAACTTGTCATGAGCTTTCATGGTGTACCTAAGTTTCACCTTATGAAAGGTGATATGTACCATTGCGAATGTCACAAAACTGGACGACTACTGGCTGAAGCACTACAACTGAGCAAAGACGAGTATGTAGTTGCATTTCAATCACGATTTGGCAAACAAGAGTGGCTAAAACCTTACTTAGCAAATATTTTAGAAGCCTTGGGTAAAGCTAAATTAGGTCGTGTTGATGTTATCTGCCCTGGCTTTTCTAGTGACTGTCTGGAAACTCTTGAAGAAATTGCAATGGAAGGTCAGCATATATTCCAAAGCCATGGTGGCGGTGAATATCACTACATTCCTGCATTGAACGAAAGCGAAACCTGGATACACGCAATGAGCACAATCGCATTAGAAAATCTGCAAGGTTGGGTGAGCACTAATTGGGATGCAGACGCAGCGCGTCAAGCGTCAGAAATGACAAAATTAAGAGCACAAAGTTTAGCCAACAATCAATAAGCGTTATACTGGGCACTTTATAAGTTGATGACAGGGCACTGCTTTATTTTTTGCAGTGTCATAATGAATTAGGTATTAATCCATGATAGTAATAACTGGCGGCGCTGGCATGATAGGCTCTATCATCGCATGGCACCTAAACACCAAACTGAAACATGATGACTTGGTCATCGTAGACCGTATCACGCACGAAGAGCAATGGCAAAACCTAGCACATCGCCACTACGCCCATTATCTAGATAAAGATCAGCTCATGTCATGGCTGCAAAATCGCACAGATATTGAAGCTGTAATACACATGGGAGCGATTAGTGCCACGACTGAGCGCGACTTTAATAAACTGGTGGAAGCAAATATCCAATACTCACAGCAATTGTGGGATTGGTGTGCAAAAAACCAAGTACCATTCTTCTATGCAAGTTCAGCAGCAACTTACGGTGATGGCAATTTAGGTTATGACGATGTCAGTATTGAAAATCTTCGTCCTTTGAATGGTTATGGTTATTCAAAACATTTTTTTGACCAATGGGCATTGCGTCAAGTAGAAAAAAATCTACCAACGCCACCTAACTGGGCTGGCTTTAAGTTTTTTAATGTTTACGGCCCGAACGAGTACCATAAAGAACGCATGGCAAGCGTGGCATTTCACACATTCAATCAATTTAGCGCCACTGGCACAATGAAGCTATTCAAAGGAACCAAGGCTGGTATTGAAGATGGTATGCAGATGCGTGACTTTGTTTATGTGAAGGATGCTGCATCTGTTGTCAGCTACTTTTTAGAATCTGCACTTTCTTCAACTGCAGCCCCTAACGGCATCTACAACATTGGCACTGGAAAAGCACGTAGCTTTAAGGATCTCGCCACCAATGTGATGCAAAGTATGCATCGAGAGCCACACATTACGTTTGTCGATATGCCCCAAGATTTACAAGGTAAGTATCAGTACTTCACTGAAGCAGCCATGAGTAAACTTGCAAAAGCAGGTTACACACAACCATTTCACAGCTTAGAAGACGGCGTTCGTGATTATGTACAAAACTACTTAACGCAAGAGGATAAATATTGCTAATGGGTAATAAAAACAAGTATGTTGACTATCTTAAAGGCGAACACACTGCCCATATGGTAATGTTTAATGCTTTGGAGCCCCTTTTCCCACTCATCAGTGATGTGGGCATCGCTATGCAGAACACCATTAAAAATGGTGGAAAAATTTTACTGATGGGGAACGGCGGCAGTGCTGCGGACAGTCAACATATCGCAGCCGAAATCGTTGGTCGCTTTAAAAAAGAACGTAAGGGAATGCCCGCTATTGCGCTCACGACAGATACATCGATTCTCACTTCTGTAGGCAACGACTACGGCTATAACTATATTTTTGCACGTCAGATTGAAGCCCTCTGTCGCCCAGAGGACTTAGTGATTGGCCTAACGACGAGCGGCAATAGCGCGAATGTTGTCAGTGCAATTGAAGCTGCAAACGCGATTGGCGCAACAACCGTTGGCTTAACCGGAGGGACCGGCGGCAAACTGAACAGTCTATGTACTTATAATATTGTGATTCCATCTAGCGTGACCGCCCGCATTCAAGAGGCACATATTTTTGTAGGGCATTCACTATGTGAGATTTTAGAGTCTGATTAGATATTAGCATCGGGACCAAATCTCGATGCGTTTAGCACCACAAAACATCTGCTTTGACCACAATCACATAATGAATAACATTGATAGATGTATAATCTCATCCACCATGACACAGCAAAAACTTCTCGACACCGTTAAACACTTCGGCAATTTTAACCAACATGCGCTAGTGATTGGCGATGTCATGCTAGATCGTTACTTAATGGGAGAAGTGAACAGAATTTCTCCTGAAGCACCTGTACCCGTCGTGTTAATCAAATCACAACAAGACCGGGCTGGCGGTGCAGCAAACGTAGCAGCCAACCTGTCCTTACTTGGAATTAAGACACGAGTTATTGGTTGCGTGGGCATCGATAATGAAGCAAACACCTTGCTTAACTTAATGACTGGCACAAATATTCATGTTGATCATGTCATTCACTCAAAACAACGCCCTACTGTAGCAAAAACACGTATTCTGGGTGGGCATCAGCAAATGATGCGATTAGACCAAGAAGACAACACGACATTTAGCGCAGAAGAAAATGTGCAACTGTTAGATGCAATCAATGCAGAAATAACCCTAAAACCTGCTGTTGTAATTCTATCTGACTATGCAAAAGGTTTACTGAGTCCTGATATTTGCCAGAAAATCATTAGCATGTGTCATGCTCAAGGCATCACCACTTTAGTTGACCCTAAAGGTCATGACTACAGCAAATATAAAGGCGCCACAGCCCTTACACCAAATAAAAAAGAAACCGCTGAAGCATGCGGAAGCTCCGTTAACGACATCAATCTAATTGACAAAGCAACTGCACTTAAAGAAACACTAGACCTAGCATTTTTGGTCGTTACGCGTGGCGAAGAAGGCATATCCCTAATCAATGAAAGCAACGTCTTGTTGCCAGCCACGGCCAAACAAGTATTTGATGTTTCAGGCGCTGGTGACACAGTTATCGCCACGCTTGCCGCAGGCCTGTTGCACAACCTCAGTCCGCTAGAAGCGTTGCAACTGGCTAATATTGCTGCCGGCGTAGTGGTTGGCAAAGTGGGGACTGTGCCAATTAACCGTCATGAATTAATTGAGGCTTTAGCAAGCGAGCAATCATCAGAGCAAGCACATAAAGTGTGTGACTTGGTGCAGCTCATGCAAAAAGTTGACGCTTGGAAAAAAGAAAATCAGAAAATCGTATTCACCAATGGCTGCTTTGATTTACTACACGCAGGTCATGTCACCTATTTAGAAGCCGCAAAAAAACGGGGGGACAAACTGATTCTAGGGTTAAATACCGACCGTTCAGTCAGCGCTCTCAAAGGTCCTACGCGCCCCGTAGTACAAGAAAATGACCGTGCACGCGTACTTGCTGCATTAGAGTCTGTAGATGCGGTTATCTTGTTTGACGAAGACACACCACTGAATTTAATCAGCACCGTCAAACCGCATGTCATCGCAAAGGGTAGCGACTATACCGCAGATCAAGTCGTAGGCGGAAAAGAGGTTGAATCTTGGGGTGGTGAAATAGCATTAATTGATTTGGTTGCAGGTCGAAGCACCAGCAACATCATCAAGAAACTTGAGAGTTAATACCGTATCCACATGTCCGCTGAAAAAATCCTGATTCTCGGCCCATCTTGGGTGGGCGATATGGTGCTGGCACATAGCCTATTCCAAATGCTGAAAACGCAGCGCCCCAAAGCCATCATTGATGTGGCTGCACCCGCATGGACATTACCGTTAATTGCACGTATGCCTGAAATTCACCAAGGCATTGCATTGCCATTCAAGCATGGTCAGTTGGCATTGCTAGAGCGCATAAAGTTTGGCTTATCCTTGAAAAAACAAGGTTACACCCAATCCATCACGCTTGTGAACTCTCTTAAATCAGCAATACTGCCTTTGGTTGCAGGCATTCCGCAGCGTACGGGGTTTTTGGGCGAGTGCCGCTACGGCTTACTGAATGATATCCGCCCATTAGATAAAATAAAATTACCACGCACAGTAGATAGATTTGTAGCGTTAGCTGCAGATAAAAACCAAGCACCAGACAAGCTCAGCATTACCAATCCGCGTCTGATTGCAGACCGTAGCAATGCGCTGCAAGCTTTATCTAAATTGGGACAAAACGCCCCTACTGCCAAAGTGCTAGGACTCTGCCCAGGCGCAGAGTACGGTGAAGCCAAGCGCTGGCCTGCTGAATATTATGCAGAGGTCGCCAATGCGGCATTAAGCCATGGCTGGCAAGTATGGCTATTTGGCTCAAATAAAGACCTGCCAGTCACGCAAGCAATCAACCAAGGCACCCAAGAGCGTTGCCTGGATTTAGGCGGCAAAACAAAACTAGGTGACGCCATTGATTTAATGTCGCTATGCGATACCGTGATTAGCAATGACTCCGGTTTAATGCACGTTGCCGCGGCGCTGGATAAAAAAGTGATTGCGATTTATGGCTCAAGTGACCCGCACCACACGCCACCGATGCATCCAGATGCGGTAGTAGAGTATTTGGGGTTAAGCTGCAGCCCATGCTTTAAACGCACGTGCCCACTCACTGAATCAGATACTCACCTGGCCTGCTTAAAAAAACTAACACCGCAGACTATTCTGCATGACATTAAATTTTTAGCGTAAGCATATGCAGAAAACTACCGCCTACATTCAGCAATTGAGTGATAAAAAATTCATGTTATTGATGTCGCTATTAGCGGTCATCACCGCATGGCGCGTTATTTATATCCAGCACGGCTGGCTTAATGTAGATTCATTGCTTTATTTTGAATCTGCTCGCTTATTCGCCATTGGTGAATTTAAACAAGGGATAGCGATATTTAACTGGCCGCTATACTCTCTGCTGATTAGCGCCGTACATCGCATCACCAGCCTCAGCATCCACACCTCAGCGCAAGTGCTGGATATCGTGTTTTTTGCTATTACCACTTTTAGCTTCAGCTACCTGATTAAGCTGGCTGGCGGCAATAAACTAACCATCGCTTGCGGTGTGTTTCTGCTGCTAAGCTCTCCATATATCGTGGGCGATGTACTGCCTATGCTGTTGCGTGACCAAGGCTTCTGGGCGGCATTTCTAACCAGCCTAGTATTTTTTGTGCAATATTACCGCACACAAAAAATCGGCGACACTCTGCTCTGGCAACTATCGACCATTGTCGCCATGCTATTTAGGATTGAAGGCATCACCTTCCTCGTTGGGCTACCACTCATTTTATGGTTACGCCATGACCTCAGTTTTACACAAAAACTCAAACAGTTTCTACTAAGCAACAGTTTAGCTATCCTGGCAGTAATCGGTATATTGGCAGCCTTGCTGATGTCGCCCTCGGTAACGCTCAGTGATTTTGGTCGCATCAAAGAGGTTGTCTCTCTAGTATCTGATGTTTCGCAGGCATTCAACGCCAGAGCTACCAGCATGGGTAATGTGCTAGGTAGCTATTTCGCAGATTATGGCCTGATCACTTTAGTAGTGGGCCTGCTGACTATTTTGCTGCTAAAAATCATCAGTATCATCAGCTGGCCAGTGATTGCACTTTACGCGGTTAGTCGTGGCCACCAAGAATCGCCTATACTGCCGTTGCAAGGCGATACTCGCATTATTTTTTACAGCGTCGTCGTGATTAGCATCATCAACGCTAGCGCCAGCTTGGCTAGAGTCTTTGTACTGTCTAACAGATACATTGTCACCATTGGCTTCATTGTGCTGGTATTTGCGGCATTTTGCCTAGCATCGCTAATTCACAAACTACGTAGCGAGGCTTTTGATCGCCCGTGGCAAAAATGGATCACCATAATTTTAATCATTATTTTTAGTGCGTCTTTCATTAAAAACACCTTACCTAAAAAAGATGGCTACACTTTTGAGAAGGATGCTGTTGCTTATTTAAAGCAAAAAAACATTACTAACGATAGAATATTCTTCGTCACCGACAAAACTGTTTTTTATGCAGGTGGCAGATATAATGGCAGACACTCAGACCATTGGAAACTTACGCTTGATGCAATTAAAGATGGCTCGATCTATCATTATGACTACCTACTACTTTTCACTGAAGTGGATGGCAATATCGCTGATAAAGCAAAAGTCGTCAGCGAGCAATTAAGCCAGTATAGGTTAGAAAAAGAGTTTTACGGCGTAAATAAAAAGAAAAAGATTATGATTTACGCTAGGCAATAATTGACTGCCTAGAGGATACCATCAAAACATGAATAAGATTTCCTCCATCTTTCGTCGTTTACGCCTAGGTGAAAAATTTAAACATCAGTATAGCTGCCACCCGGATTTTGATATCATACGTGGTAACGAGCGATCCGCCATCGTATGGAAAGGCAAAGCAATTGCTGAAGTTGCACTTGCTCACACCTTAAGTCATCAATATAAAGGCGCATGCTTTACTGTGGCAACTGGTCCATCTTTAGCTGAAGTTGACTTAAAGCAGTTCGCAGCCTTTGACACGATTAGCCTCAACTGCGCCATTAAAAAATTTAACGATTCAGGACTCAAACCAACCCACTGCATCGTGGTAGATCGCAGGGTTTTTGAAAACCAATGGGCATGCATACGTGACTCTATCCTTTCTGGAGCCAATTGCTTTTTCTCCTACGTAGGTTTATCTCGAATTTGTGAAAGAGAGCCTGAGCTACTGCAGCACGGCAATATTTACCTGATCGAGTCTATCTCCAGAAAATTTGGCATTCCGCGTATCAGCCAAGCAGAGTTATTAAAAGCCGCGGCCAATGACGCTGAAATATTCCTCGATGCAAAGCTCCCAGGGCTATGCCGAGCGGTTGGCTTTAGTGCCAACCTAGAAAAAGGGCTATTTTCAGGCAAAACCGTAGCCACCTGGTCCACCCAGCTAGCACCGGCGTTGGGCTATCAGCTGAATTTCATTATCGGCATGGATTTAGGCGGCACAGGTAAAAAGCATTTTTACGCTGACGGCAAGCATGCGCCACCAGACTTTATGCGTGACTACGAGCCCTATATACGCGTTTGCTTTGAACAGGCTAAACGTGCCAGCCTAGTAATGGGATTTGAGGTTTATAATCTATCAAAAGATAGTACACTACCACATGAGATTATTCCCAAGATTAGTATGGAACAAGCACTAACGTTAGCTACAGTACATCATCAAAAATAACTATTAAATTGCATCAGCACACACTATGAAAATTATCATTCCGCTACAAACCTGCTCTACTCGTATTCCGTTGAAAAACATTCGTCCTTTTTATAACGACGACTCACTATTTGACATTAAAGCAAAGCAGATTTTAGAGTTTGAAAGCGCGGACAATGTCTACGTATCTTCAGAGGATGAAGAAAAAGTGCGCCCATTATGCGAGAAATATGGCTTTCACTTTATGCTGCGCGACCCATCGTTAACCGGCAACAAAATCTACCAGCCTGACCTAGTGAAAGCGCTGACTGAGCCATTGCCAGGTGATGATGACATTATGTGGATACAAGTTACCTCACCACTATTTAACCAGTTTAAAGAAGCGTTGACCGAGTGGAAAAAGGTACGCGATGACTATGATTCATTGGTGGCAGTAAAACCGTTTAAAGGCCACTTGCTTGACGACAAAGGCAACCCAGTCAACTACAGCTTTGGCTACTGGCATAAAGTATCGCAAGACCTGCCTAAGCTCTATTCAGTGCTATGGAGTTTGTTTATCTTAAAACGTACCACAGTAAATCGCTTTAACTACCACATCGGTGTTAATCCTTACCTGTTTGCGTCAGACAACATGGTGGTGGATATTGACTACCACGAAGACTTTGAGCTTGCCCGCCATATCTACACCAAGATTCATGGCAGTAACGACTAATCAGCATTAGCAGTACGGCCAATAAGCAACTCAAGAAATCGAATATGAACCTACCTTTTTTCAAGTACATTTGCTGTATTAATCTAGATTCCCGCCCTGACCGCTGGGAAGGCATGCAAGCCCAGTTTAATAAAGTGAAAATTGTGGATGCACAGCGTTTTTCTGCAGTGTCGTTTGAAAAACTGCAAAACAACCCACCGCCAGAAGGCTTTAAAGCCAATATTATGTCCGCATTACAGCGCAAAAATGAAGCAAAAAACGCTGAACATCAGATCAAGGCCATGTGGGGCTGCTTATCCAGCCATGTGGAAGTAATAAAGCACGCAAAAGCACAAAACTGGCCGTATGTACTTATACTAGAAGATGACTGCGAATTTGAGCCTTATACCAACACGGTAATGCAACGCGTGATGAAGCAAGTCGCTGACTTGGATTGGGATATGCTCTACTTAGGCGGCAATCAAAAGAAATATGGCTTGCGCCAACGTAAAAGTAAAAACATAGTCGCTGTAACTGGCATCACTCTTACCCACGCCTATATGGTCAGGGCAAGCATCTACGACAAAGTGATCAATGAGGCACCGCAGGCCAATATGACCATTGATGATTTCTATGCCAAACAGTTGCAGAATCATGTCAAAACCTTAATCGTGGATCCCCCGGTTGCTTACCAAGCCCCCGATGAAGTAAGCGACATCAGCCAAGTGGCAAGAAGAAAGAAATACAACTGGAAAAGCCTGCTCAGACGTAGCAAACGCTGGCTAGCCAACGTAAGGTATAGCGCATAAAGCAGTTAAATTAGCCTGCCCGTTAAAAAAACAAGAATATTTTGCTTACATAAGATGAAGATACTGTTAGTCGGTGGTGCGGGTTATATAGGCTCGCACATGTTGAAAATGCTACTGGGCGCTGGCCATCAGGTCGTGACCTTTGACAATCTTTCCAGCGGCCACCGCGATGCTGTGCTGGGCGGTGAGTTTGTACAAGGCGACTTGGCCGATACCGTAGCCTTAGCGCAGGTATTTACGCAACATCAACCCGAAGCAGTGATGCACTTTGCTTCTTACATACAGGTCGGTGAATCAGTTAAACGACCGGACATTTATTATCAAAACAATGTCACTAATACGCTGAACCTGCTCAACACCATGTTGAAACATGAAGTTAAGAAATTCATTTTCTCATCCACTGCCTCAATCTTTGGCGAGCCTAAGGCAGTACCCATAGATGAACTGCATACCAAACAGCCGGCAAACCCTTACGGTAAGTCTAAATGGATGATTGAACAAGTACTAGCCGATTATGATGTAGCGTTTGGTTTAAAGTCGATTTGCCTGCGTTACTTCAATGCAGCAGGCGCCGATCCAGATGGTCAGCTTGGCGAGCGCCATGACCCAGAAACACATCTGATCCCTTTGTTGCTACAGGTAGCCTCAGGGCGTAAGCCTGCCATAAACGTATTTGGCAAAGATTATGATACGGAAGATGGGACCTGCGTTCGCGACTACATCCACGTCGTAGATTTATGCAAAGCACATTTACTCGCCTTACACTATTTAGAACAACATCAGCAAAGCAACCAATTTAATTTAGGCAACGGCAAAGGCTTTTCTGTACAAGAGGTCATTAACACTGTGCAACGAGTAACAGGAAGGCTCATCCACGTTATTGATAGCCCTCGTCGCTCAGGTGACCCAACACGTCTAATTGCCGATGCGACACGTGCACAGCGTGAGCTAGCATGGCAACCTAGTCTTTCCGACCTAGAAACGATAGTGCAACATGCATGGAACTGGGAGAAAAAAGTTACGCGCACATATCCTTAAGGGCTGGCAACACTAGGATTTGGTGTGCATCACAATAGTGCCGCCAATCAGCCACTTCGGTCCAAGCACTTAAAAAGACAAAGTCTAATCCCGCTCGAGTCGCCGCCTCATAGTCGTACTTACTATCACCGATAAACAAGGCTGGGAATTGTAGATGACCATTCGCTTTTTCACGAGCAAGTACGGTGTCTTTATTATCAGGGCTACCAAATAAACCGCCATCGAAATATTTTGCTAAATCGCGCTTGGCAAATAAAGTACGTATCTCCTGCTGGTCGCCTCCAGACAATATCATCCAATTGGCAGATGACAATGCGCGTAACTCAGGCAACCCATCGGCAACAGCACACTCCATTAGCACCACCTCAAGCTCACGTGCAAACACATCCAATAAAGCTTGAATGGCTTCTTTTGTGACAGGCTGGTGTGTTATTTCGCGTAAATAGTAATCAAACTTATGATAACGAGAAATACCACCTAATCGTACATGATAATCAACCAATGCCTGCGCCTGCGCATCGGTAGCACCCAAGTGCTTTGCTGTTCTATAGTAAGCCTGTGTTTTAACCACATTCGAGTCAAGCACTACACCATCACAGTCAAATACGATTGTTTTATATTTTCTGATATCTATTTGCAAACTCTATCCAAACTTAAATCTAAATAAAAAGGGCTTTGCACTAAAACTTAGTACAAAGCCCGATAATTGCATGTGACTTAACCATTTAGTGAATTTAGCTCACTACTTCAGGCTACTCACCTAAGCGGCTTTAATCGCACTCGCTTCTTTAGCCAATTTAGTGATATGGGCCCAATCGCCACGTGCCACTGCATCAGCTGGCGTTAACCATGTACCACCGCAAACCACTACGTTAGGTAGTGCCAAGAACTGTGGTGCACTTTCAACTGTTACGCCGCCAGTTGGGCAGAATTTCACATCGCCAAATGGGCCTGCAAAGCCTTTTAATAGGTTAACGCCACCCACAGCTACTGCTGGAAATAGTTTCAAGAAGTAGTAATCATCAGCATTCGCCATCATGATTTCAGAGCCTGTAGAAACACCTGGTAATAACGGCAAGCCGATTTTACGCGCATATTGACCTAACTCACTGGTGTAGCCTGGACTTACTGCAAACTGACAGCCCGCGTCCTTAGAAGCTTGTGCATCTTTAAGATTACGCACAGTACCTGAACCTAAAATCGCATCTGGTACATGTTTAGCAATTTGCTCCATACCAGCTAATGCACATGAAGTACGCAATGTGACTTCCAACACCTTGATACCGCCTTCAAGTAGCGCTTCCGCCATTGGCACAGCATCCTCTACGCGGTTAATCACAATCACTGGAATCACTGGACCGTGATTAGCTAAATCTAATGTACTCATGTTTTCTACCTATGATATTAATTTAATTCCCGCGTATGCGTGAATCATGTGTTTAAAATTTTCCAAAACTAAAAATAGTTTCAAAATTAATAATATTTTCAAACGTGTTCGGAACTTTGATAATCAAAGGATAACTAGGCGCATGAGCGCAGACAGTACATTAAGTACGGCAAGCGAAAGCAACAACGTTATCGTTTGATTTGCAAAGTTACAACCAAGTTACTGCGCCTTCTTCGGCTGACAATACATTCTTACGCATACCACCAAATAGCTCACGGCCAAAACCGTGTGAGTTGTTATGGCGTTTACTATCAGAAAGCTCGGCAACTTCGCGCTCAGCCCATTCATCTTCATCTACCAGCACGTTGACCATCCCAACGGTTGCATTTAAGCGAATAATATCGCCATCACGCACTTTGGCTAATGGGCCACCGGCTGAAGCTTCTGGGCTTAAGTGAATCGCTGCAGGAATCTTGCCTGACGCGCCACTCATACGACCGTCAGTCACAATCGCTACTTTAAAGCCTTTATTTTGTAACACTGCCATTGGCGGTGTTAACTTATGTAGCTCAGGCATACCATTAGCTTTAGGGCCTTGGAAACGCACCACAGCCACAAAATCTTTTTCTAACTCACCACGATCAAATGCGGCCAATAATTCTTCTTGTGCATCAAACACAATCGCAGGTGCTTCAATAATGTGGCGATCTTCAGGCACAGCTGAAATTTTAATCACGCTACGACCCAAGTTACCTTTCAGCAAACGTAAACCACCAGACTCATTAAATGGGAATGCCGCGGTACGCACGATAGTTTCATCGCTGCTTTCTTTTGGCAGATCTTTCCAGACCACTTTGTTGTCTTCTTTGACTGGCAACTTACCGTATTCACGTAAACCACCATGTGCTACCGTCAGCACATCTGGGAACATATAACCCGCATCAATCAATTCTCGAATCACAAATGCTGGACCACCTGCCGCTTGGAACTCGTTTACGTCAGCTTTCCCGTTCGGGTAAACACTCGCCAACAATGGTGTAGTTTTCGCCAAATGATAGAAGTCTGTCCAGTCAATGATAATCCCTGCTGCACGTGCAATCGCTACCCAGTGAATCAAATGGTTGGTTGAACCACCAGTTGCCAGCAAGGCTACCATCGCATTCACAATCACATGCTCATCTACCATACGACCGATAGGGGTAAAGTTTTTGTTTTTAACGTTGTTGAGCACCATTCGCACAGACTCACGCGTTAACAACTCGCGCAAACCCTCGTGCGGATGCACAAATGCAGCGCCAGGTACGTGTAAGCCCATCGCTTCCATCAACATTTGATTACTGTTGGCAGTGCCGTAGAAAGTACAGGTACCAGGACCATGGTAAGCTGCTGACTCAGAAGCAAGCAACTCTTCGCGACCTACTTTACCTTGCGCGTATTGCTCACGCACTTTAGATTTTGAGGTGTTATCAATACCAGTGCTCATCGGGCCTGCTGGTACAAATACACATGGCAAGTGACCAAATTGCAAAGCGCCAATTAATAGGCCAGGTACGATTTTATCGCATACGCCTAATAGTAAAGCAGCATCAAACACATCGTGTGAAAGCGCAACAGCGGTACTCATCGCAATCGTGTCACGGCTAAACAGTGACAGCTCCATGCCTGGCTCACCTTGGGTAATACCATCGCACATTGCAGGCACACCGCCTGCCACTTGCACTGTCGCGCCATATTTTTGGGCTTCATCTCGAATAATATCTGGGTAGTTTACATACGGCTGATGTGCTGAAAGCATTTCATTGTATGCAGTCACAATACCAATATTAGGCGCTTTTTCTACCACGACACGTAGTTTGTCATTCGCTGGCATTGCAGCAAACGCATGCGCCACGTTAGCGCAACCTAAGCGATCTGCACCACGTGGTCGATTAACTATTTCATCCAAACGGTTCAAATAAGCCGTACGTGTTGGGCGGCTTTTCTCAATAATACGTTCAGTAACTTCTATGTGGGACTGTTTCATAATTTTAGACACTCTACTCAGATAACTGACTTAACTTGCGGAACTTAATAATAAAAATGACTTACTAAGTGAATGAATACTCAACCCCGATTATCGCTAAACTAACGCTTATCGTCAAACAAAAGCCGCTGATTTAGCGGCCTGTTTGATATAAATTTAAGCTTAGTTGATTGATATCAAATCATTTTTTTGTGACCAACACATCTTCCATCATCAAATATTCCAGGTCACATCCGTAGAACATGTTTAATGCATCAGTTGGTGAGCAAATCATGGGCTCTCCACGGCGATTCAGCGATGTATTTAACACAACCGGCACCCCACGCAACTGCTCTAAATGCTCAATCAGCTCGTAATAGCGCGGATTGGTTTCGCGTGTGACCACTTGTGCACGTGCGGTACCATCCTCATGCACCACCTCAGGAATACGTGACTTCCAATGCTCAGCCACATCAAACGTAAACGTCATATATGGCGCAGGATGCTCGGTTTGCAAAATATCCGGTGCAACTCGGTCTAGCATACTTGGACAGAAAGGACGCCAGCGTTCACGATACTTGATTTGCGCGTTAATCCGATCGGCAACACCCGGATAGCTCGGATCTCCCAAAATACTACGACAACCCAATGCTCGCGGGCCAAACTCCATGCGACCTTGTAACCATGCTAGAGGATTACCACTGGCCAATAACTCGGCTGCTTTTTGTGCGGCGTTTTCGACGCGTGTGAAAATTGGTTTTTCTGGATGCGCTTCACAAGCAGCAACGCACTCATCTGAAGTATAAGCGGGACCTAAATAGGCATGCTCCATCTTCTGTACGGTGTCGCCCGCCAAGTGCGCTACATAAGTGGCCGCGCCCAATGAAGTCCCGTTATCGCCTGATGCTGGCTGCACAAATAGCTCTTTCACATGCGGCATCGCAATGATACGTTGGTTCAATTTAACGTTTAGCGCAACACCACCTGCCATGGCAATACGGCCAGTTTCCTTGATAATGTCACCAAGGTAGTAATCGATCATTTTCAGCGCAACATCTTCTAAGAGGGCTTGCACAGAGGCCGCATAGTGAATATACGGATCATCGATTTCATCACCATGACGCTTAGGGCCTAACCATTCAATGAGCTCTGGTGTGAAGTAGTAGCCTTTGCCATTTTCTTTGTAGCGACGTAAACCAACAACATTCACTAACTCAGTGTTAACGCGTAAATCACCATTTTCAAACGTGACTAATTTAGATAAATCATATTTGCTGGCATCCCCATATGGCGCCATGCCCATGACTTTAAACTCACCATCCAGCATCTCGAAACCTAGATACTCAGTGATGGCACCATACATGCCACCTAAAGAGTCCGGATCATAGAACTCTTTGATTTTATGGATTTTTCCGTTCTCACCATAACCAAAGAAGGTAGTCGCGTACTCGCCTTTACCATCAATACCGACAATCGCTGTTTTTTCTTTAAAACCACTTAGATGATAGGCACTGGAAGCATGCGCTAAGTGATGCTCAACTGGCACGAATTTGGCATTAGTTAAGCCTAAATCAGCCATCAACTTTAGAGATTTATCACGGTTACGACGAAAACGACGGTTACCGTTGAAAATTGCATCTAGTGCACGGTCTGGGGCATACCAGTGACGTTTGGCATAGTGCCAACGCGCATTAGTACTTAAAGGGATTTCCGCATAGGGAAACGCAACAACATCAACATTTTCAGCCTTAACTCCCGCTTGTTTTAAGCAGAACTTGGCAGCCTCATACGGAAATTGATTTTTAGCGTGCTTATCTCTAATAAAACGCTCTTCTTCAGCTGCAG
>CAZZDN010000001.1:44302-45504 GCA_964652655.1 uncultured Methylotenera sp. | reverse complement strand
GCGAGCGTTTAGATGAAATTGACCGCTTAATGAGCAGTGAGGGCATCACTGACAACATGGACAATTACCGCAAACTAACGCGCGAACATGCGGAAATCACGCCTATCGTAGAACAATACCGTGCATTTGAGCAGACAGAGGCCGATATCAACGAAGCGCAAAGCATGTTGAACGACCCTGAAATGAAGGCATTCGCACAGGAGGAAATTGAAGCAGGCAAAGCCAAGCTGGAAGCAATTGAAGCTGCACTGCAAACCCTGTTACTACCGAAAGACCCGAATGACGACAAAAACATCTTCTTAGAAATCCGTGCTGGCACCGGCGGTGATGAATCTGGCTTATTTGCTGGTGATTTATATCGTATGTACTCTCGCTATGCAGAACGCCAAGGCTGGAAAGTTGAAGTGATGTCAGCTAACGAAGGTGAAATGGGCGGCTACAAAGAAATTATCGCGAAAATCGAAGGTTATGGTGCTTATTCAAAACTCAAATTCGAGAGCGGCGGTCATCGCGTGCAACGCGTACCAGATACCGAGACCCAAGGTCGTATCCATACCAGCGCCTGTACCGTGGCGATTTTACCTGAAGCGGATGAAGTGTCTGACGTAGTCATTAATCCGGCCGACGTGCGTATCGATACGTTCCGCGCATCAGGCGCCGGTGGTCAGCACATTAACAAAACCGACTCTGCGGTACGCCTTACCCACGCACCGACTGGCATCGTAGTCGAGTGTCAGGAAGGGCGCAGCCAACACGCCAACAAGGCGCAAGCCTTTGCCGTCCTTGCTGCGCGTATTAAAGCCAAACAAGTGGACGAACAGCAAAGCAAAATTGCCAGCGAACGTAAAAGCCTGATTGGTAGTGGCGATCGCTCAGAGCGCATTCGTACCTACAACTACCCACAAGGCCGTATTACCGATCACCGTATCAACCTTACTCTTTACAAAATCGATGCAATTACCGAAGGCGATATGGACGAACTGATTGGCGCACTAGCGGCAGAACATCAGGCGGACTTGTTGGCCAGCTTGGGTGAAGATAACTAATTGACACAATCTGTTCGCAACACATGGACAGTAGCGCAGCAGCGCCTGATTCAAGAGTTAGCACTAGAGACGAATGATGCAAAATTCGAGGCACAACTGCTACTGCAAACCGCACTCAAGGTAAATCGCGCATGGCTGTTGGCACATGAGCAAGAT
>CAZZDN010000001.1:0-44202 GCA_964652655.1 uncultured Methylotenera sp. | reverse complement strand
ACAGGTAAACTTCAGCTTAAGCCACTGGTTTTCGGCGGTCGAAGGTGAAAGATTTAACTTGATTGTCAGCAACCCTCCCTATATTGAGCAACATGACCCACACCTAAGCCAGGGGGATTTAAGATTTGAACCCATCACAGCGCTAGCCTCTGGTGTAGATGGTTTGGATGATATACGTGAAATCATCGCGCACAGCTTAATCCATCTACAGCCTCAAGGCTGGCTGATGCTAGAGCACGGCTACAATCAAGCACATTTGGTGACAGAACTCATGGCAGAAAGCGGGTTAGTGAATATCGAGACCATCAAAGATCTAGGTGCAAATGACCGCGTCACCATAGGCAAAAACCCACTAATAGTAAGCACTCACTGGGACTAGCATCCTTGCACTTAGCCATAACAGTAACACCAGCCAATAGCTAACACAAAAAAACACTCGCAACCCACCTCTCTTGCGCATACCTGCACTTGAACAAATACGCGAAGCGCATGTCTGATAAGTATTAGCTCTCATCATCGAGGCGCATGAACCCCATGACTGATCAACTTATCCTGCTAGCTTACACTAGTGTCGCAGCACACCCGATGACGCATGACGAATTACTATCACTGCTTGATTCGGCACGAACTTCCAATCAGCGACATGGCATCACCGGTATGCTGCTATACATGGATAACTGCTTTTTTCAAGTGCTAGAAGGTGAAGAGCTCATGGTAGATACCCTATACGAAAAAATCTGCCTAGACAAACGCAACCATCACGTAGTGAAATTGATTAGAGAATCCATCACACAGCGCAGCTTTAGTGAATGGAGCATGAGTTACGAACATGTCACGCGTGAGGAAATGGCCTCATTTACTGGCTTGAACGACTATCTTGACCAAGACCACCCGGGATTTAACGGCATGGCCGCGGGGCGGGCGCGTCAACTAATCGAGGCTTTTAAGAATGGGGCATGGCATCGCCATGACCTGACACAACAAAAATTTATACACATCGGCACATAGCGCGTTAGCAACATAAACTTTTGCAGTCTGGCATAGTATAATCAAACTATGTCTGAAAATAACTCTATCGGCATTGTTGCCCCACAAACCGCACACTTTAACGAGCCGCTTACGCTAAAAAGCGGTGCAGTGCTAGCACAATTCAATCTTGTCTACGAAACCTACGGCACATTAAATGCCGATAAGTCTAACGCAGTACTTATTTGCCACGCGTTATCAGGCACGCATCATGTAGCCGGTAAATATTCAGAACAGGACAAATACCCTGGCTGGTGGGACAATTTAGTCGGTCCGGGCAAGCCGCTAGACACCAATAAATTTTTTGTGATTGGCGTGAATAACCTAGGCGGCTGTCATGGCAGCTCTGGCCCGATAAGCATCAACCCTGACACAGGCAAGCCATGGGGTTCAGCTTTCCCGATTGTCACGGTTGAAGACTGGGTAAATTCGCAAGCACGCTTGTTAGATCAACTTGGCATTACACAACTCGCTGCCGTCATCGGCGGAAGCCTTGGCGGCATGCAGGCGCTGCAATGGACCATCGCTTACCCAGAGCGCGTTCGTCACGCCTTGGTCATTGCATCGGCACCAAATCTGACGGCACAGAATATTGCGTTTAACGAAGTAGCACGTCAAGCCATCATCACAGACCCTGAGTTTCACGGTGGTGACTACTACGAGCATGGCGTGGTACCACGCCGTGGCCTACGCATCGCGCGCATGCTGGGTCACATCACCTATTTAAGCGATGACGCGATGGGTGAAAAATTCGGACGCAAACTGAAAGACGACATTAAATACAGTTTTAACGTTGAGTTTGAAATGGAATCTTACTTGCGTTACCAAGGCGATAAGTTTGCGGGTGAATTTGATGCAAATACTTATTTACGCATGACACGCGCGCTAGACTACTATGATCCAGCACGCGCTTACGATGGTGATTTAAGCAAAGCTCTTAGCCAAGCCAAGGCTAAATTCTTAGTGCTATCGTTCACCAGCGACTGGCGCTTCTCGCCCGCACGCTCACGTGAGATTGTCAAAGCCTTGCTCGATAACGAAAGTACCGTCAGCTACGCAGAAGTCACGGCCGCTCACGGCCATGATGCATTCTTAATGCCAGATAAACATTACCACGCCATTTTGCGTACCTATTTAAGCAACATTGAAGTTGGTGGTAACCATGCAAAATAATGTAAATATTACAAAAAACATCACTGAGTACCGCCAAGATTTTGCAATTATTGCAAATTGGGTGAAATTTGGCACAAAAGTTCTGGATTTAGGCTGCGGCGATGGTGAATTATTACAATTTTTACGCAGCTCACTAGAAACTAAAGGTTATGGCGTAGAAAAAGACGACACCAACCTGATTGCCTGCGTTAAAAACGGCATCAACGTGATTCAAATGGATCTAGAGGACGGTTTATCAGGGTTTGAAGACCAGTCGTTTAATACCGTGATACTCTCACAAACCCTACAAGCCATGCACAACACAGAAGAAATTGTGCTGGAAATGCTACGCGTAGGTAAAGAAATTATCGTGACCTTTCCTAACTTCGGTTATTGGCGCAACCGCATGCAAATCACGGCAGGACGCATGCCTGTTTCAAAAGCGCTACCTTACCAATGGTATGACACGCCTAACGTGCACTTATGCACAATTAACGACTTTGATGACTTCTGCCAGCAGCATGGAATTGAGATACTAGAGCGCCGCGTCATTACGGACGGCAAAGAAGTGAACTTCATGCCCAATCTGCTGGGCAGCCTCGCGATGTACCGCCTCAAATCCAAGTAATTTACCCAATTAATTTAGACTCAGGCAATGTCGTTACCTTCATCTGCGCAGCCCACTATCAGCCAATCACTGATGAGCAAAAAAATGCTTATCTGCGTATTTACTGGGTTTAGCTCTGGACTGCCACTATTTATTCTAATCAGCCTATTACCAGCATGGCTGCGCTCCGAAGGAGTAGACTTAAAATCAATCGGCCTATTTGCCTTAATCAGCCTGCCATTTACCTGGAAGTTTTTGTGGGCGCCGCTATTTGACCGCTTCACACCGCCACTAGGGCGCCGCCGCGGCTGGCTAGTGGTATGGCAGGTATTATTGTTGCTATCGATTCCAGCATTTGGCGCCTTTAATCCCAAATTTGATATATGGAGTATTGCTTATTTAGCCACAGTCGTGGCTTTCTTTAGCGCATGTCAAGATATCGTGCTAGATGCCTACCGTCGCGAGCTATTGATAGATGCAGAGCTAGGCTTAGGCAACGCGGTTCATGTGAACGCCTATAAAATTGCAGGCCTGGTCCCTGGCTCACTTTCACTGATACTGGCAGACCATATGCCGTGGAGCAGCGTATTTATTATCACCGCACTGTTTATGTTGCCAGGCCTAGTGATGACCTTACTGGTATCAGAACCAGCATTAAAATATGGCGCACCCAAAACTCTGCGCGCAGCGATTATTGAGCCATTTAAGGAGTTTATCCAACGCAACGGCTTAAAATCGGCCCTGTTCATTTTAGCCTTTATTTTTCTTTACAAGCTTGGTGACAGCATGACAACCGCGCTTGCCACACCATTTTATTTAGACATGGGCTTCAGCAAAACCGAAATCGGTTTAATCGCCAAAAATGCAGGGCTTTGGCCTAGCGTACTAGGTGGCCTAATTGGTGGGTTATGGATGATTAAACTCGGGATCAATAAATCACTATGGATTTTTGGTGCGGTACAAATGCTGGCCATCCTGGGCTTTGCCTGGCTAGCAGACGCTGCAAGTAACCCTACAGCATTCAGCGCCACCCTTGAATTCCATATATTTGGCAGCAGTATCAGCCTGCAAGAGCGCTTATTATGGCTTGGCATGGTCATCGGCGTAGAAGCGCTAGGAGTAGGGCTGGGCACTGCGGCATTTGTTGCCTACATAGCCAAAACCACCCACCCGCTTTACACCGCTACGCAGTTTGCGCTGTTTACCAGCTTGGCTGCAGTGCCACGCACATTTGCCAATGCGGCAACCGGCTATATGGTGGAAAGCATGGGCTGGCGTGACTTTTTTATACTCTGTTTTATCATCGCCATCCCCGGCATGGTCTTACTGCTAAAAATTGCGCCTTGGCATGAAACCGCAAAAGAACTGCAAGCCGATGTATAAGTTGTTAAGCATACTCTACAATTAAAGGCGCATGATCACTAAAGCGCTCATCTTTATATACGCTGGTTGATAAAGCTTTGGCCGCAAAAACTGGCGTTGCAATTTGGTAATCAATACGCCACCCTACATTATTCGCCCATGCCTGGCCGCGATTGCTCCACCAGGTATAACAGGCATCCGTAGTATCCGGATGTAAGGTACGGTAAACATCCACCCAACCCATTTCGTCAAACAGCTGCGTCAACCATGCGCGCTCTTCTGGCAAGAAACCTGAATTCTTGCGGTTGCCTTTCCAGTTTTTCAGGTCAGCTTCTTTATGTGCAATGTTCCAGTCACCACAAATCACTACGTCGCGCCCGCTTTGTACTAGCGCCTGCAATTGCGGCATAAAGCGCTCCATCACACTAAACTTAAAGGCTTGACGCTCTTCACCGCTAGAACCGGATGGCAAGTACAGCGATACCACGCTCAAATTGCCAAATCTAGCTTCAAGATAACGCCCCTCACTATCAATATCGTCTATGCCCAAGCCCTCAATCACGCTGTCAGCTTTCTTTTTTGAGTAAATACCAACGCCGCTATAGCCCTTTTTTTCCGCATAATGAAAATAGCCATAATAACCTTCAGGATTTAACATTTGCGCCGTCATATCGCCAGCCTGCGCCTTGAGCTCCTGCATGCAGATCACGTCCGCATCTTGGTTTTTTAACCACGCATACAAACCTTTGTTAGTTGCAGAACGGATGCCATTTAAATTTAACGATATAATCTTCAAAACTTTATTCCAAATAATTAGCAGAAACTATCATGACCCAACCACTCGATCAATTCAGGCAAGATTTTATCGCATTTGCAATCCAAAAAGAGGTTTTAAAATTTGGTGAATTTAAAACCAAAGCCGGCAGATTAAGCCCCTACTTTTTCAACGCCGGTTTATTTAACGATGGCGAAAGCCTGATGAAACTGGGCGAGTTCTACGCGCAAGCGATTAAAAATTCAGGCATTGCATTCGACATGCTGTTTGGCCCAGCGTACAAAGGTATTACATTAGCGGCAAGTATTGCCATCGCACTTGCCAAAGATGGTCACAATGTACCCTATGCCTACAACCGTAAAGAGGCAAAAGACCACGGTGAAGGGGGCGTGATTGTAGGCAGCCCACTCAAGGGTCGAGTTCTCATCATTGACGATGTGATTTCAGCCGGCACTTCAGTACGTGAGTCTGTTGAATTGATCAATGCCAGCGGCGCCACAGCTTGTGGCGTAGCGATTGCGATTGACCGCCAAGAGAAAGGTCTAGGCGAGCTTTCAGCCGTGCAGGAAGTCATCAACAGTAACAAAATACCGGTGTGCGCCATTGCTAATCTGAATGATTTGTTAGCTTATTTAAATGACAAAACCGAGATGGCGCAAAACTTGCATGCGGTTGAAGCGTATCGACAAAAATATGGTGTCATTTAATTAACTATAGGCAACTTGTGAAACCATAGTTAATGTAAAACACCTGAAAGGTTATTCACATCGACATGGAAAGACTGTTTGACCCACTCTCGCAAAGACAAACCGTGCGTCTGACTGTACGCACCTATACACCAGCATTCAGCAGCCTATGGATTCTGTGCCTGATGCTGTTTATTTGTTCAACGCAATCTGCACAGGCAGAGGGCTCAGGCAGAATTGTTAAATGGAAAGATGAGAAGGGCGTCACGCATTATGGCGACTCCATCCCTACGCAATATATTAATCGCGAAAACTCGCTGATTAACCGCCAAGGAATTACCGTCAAACATAACAAACCATTAGAGTCAGCATCCAATCAGGATGAACTGGCTAAAATCGAATATGCCAAATCAGAACAAGCTAAGAAAGACAAAGCATTACTAGGCGCTTTTACGAACGCTATTGAAATTGATCTTGCTTTAGAGCGCAACATCCAACTAGACAAAATTGCATTAGAAAATTTACAACAAGAAAGAGCTAATCACCAAAAAAGCTTAGACACTAAAAAAGCAATGGCCGCCAGCTTAGAGAAAAAGAAAAAAAGTGTGCCTGCAGAACTTAAAACTGAAATAGCAAACGAAGAAAGCCTGATTGAAGTGATAGACCATAAGATAGCGGGACGAAAAGATGCGATTGAGGCTACACGTCAACGTTTTGGCGACGATAAAAAACGCTACCTGTTACTAAAAAGTCAGGCGGGTAAGACTCCCTAATAGGGCGCTCGCTAGTATTGGAAACATCACATCAGATTGCGGTCGCACTAGCCAATTAAGCAGAAAAAGCCCAGAGAATAAAAACTCAGGGCTTTTTCAATCATATTAATCATTAAAAACAACTATTAGCTCTATTTGGGCAAACAATCACTAGTTAGCCTAATTTTTAGTCAGAGCGACAGTCAATTCTTCAACCGACTAACCACTACAACCAACTAAGCAAGCACCAGTTGAGCCAACAGCAGTTAAACCAAACCACAAACTGCAGCGAAACTAAGCGCCTAACTTTTTCTTCAAGACTTCATTCACTTGTGCTGGGTTAGCCTTACCTTTAGAAGCCTTCATCGCTTGGCCTACCAGCGCATTAAATGCTTTTTCTTTGCCTGCTTTGAATTCTTCCACCATTGCTGTATTAGCTGCCAACACTTCGTCGATAATCGCTTCAATCGCGCCCGTGTCAGAAACCTGCTTGAGGCCTTTAGCTTCAATAATGGCATCCACCTCACCCTCACCATTCCACATCGCTTCAAACACTTGCTTAGCAGCGTTATTAGAAATGGTGTTATCGGTGATACGTTTAATCAGGGCAGCCAAACTCTCAGCGCTCACTGGCGATGCCGCCAAGGATTTTTCTTCTGCGTTCAGTTTGGCAGAAATCGCCCCCATCACCCAGTTAGCCGCTGGCTTAGCTTCTGCACCAGCGTTCACTACCGCCACGAAGTAATCTGCAAGTTCTCGGTTTGCTGTGAGCGTAGCCGCATCATAATTGGTTAGACCAAACTGACTTTCAAATCTGGCCTTCATCGCCTCTGGCAACTCTGGCATTTCTGCTCGGACACGTGCTTTATCCGCTTCAGTAATTTCCAACGGCAACAAATCAGGATCTGGGAAGTAGCGGTAATCATTCGCTTCTTCTTTGCTACGCATGGCACGCGTTTCACCGGTATCCGGGTTAAACAGTACAGTTGCCTGCTGGATGGTACCGCCATCTTCTAGCGTTTCAATTTGCCAGCGGGTTTCATACTCAATCGCCTGTTGCATAAATTTAAACGAGTTGAGGTTTTTAATCTCACGACGTGTTCCTAACTTATCGCTACCTTTCGGGCGCACAGAAACGTTCACATCGCACCTGAAACTGCCTTCCTGCATATTGCCGTCGCAAATACCTATCCATTGCACCAATTCGTGCAATTTTTTGGCATAAGCAACCGCCTCTGCGGCTGAACGCATGTCTGGTTCGGTCACAATTTCCAGCAACGGGGTACCGGCACGATTCAAATCGATACCGCTCATGCCTTCTACTGCGCCATGCACTGATTTACCAGCATCTTCTTCCAAATGTGCACGGGTGATATTAATCAATTTTTCATAGGCCGCATGCTTACCGACTGCAGGCACTTGGATAGTCACTGCGCCTTTGCCTACTACCGGCAATTCATACTGACTAATTTGGTAGCCTTTGGGTAAATCTGGATAAAAGTAGTTTTTACGCGCAAATACAGAACGCGGTGCAATCTCGGCATGTATCGCTAGGCCAAACTTAATCGCACAGTTAACGGCTTCTTGATTCAATACTGGCAATACGCCCGGCAAGGCAATACTCACCTCACACGCCTGTGTGTTTGGCTCTGCGCCATACGTAGTAGAGGCGCCTGAG
The DNA here is from genome assembly GCA_964652655.1 of uncultured Methylotenera sp. Taxonomy (GTDB): domain Bacteria; phylum Pseudomonadota; class Gammaproteobacteria; order Burkholderiales; family Methylophilaceae; genus Methylotenera. Next base: position 36,164 of record CAZZDN010000001.1, on the reverse strand, counting down.
AAAATTTTAGTATTTGTTTTTAATTGGGTATGTGTTTCCAACCCAATCACGACTTCCCATTCCATTACTTAGACCCTTCCAATACATCCAGCTCTGGCATGGCAGTATGCCAATCTGTCACTTGTTGATACTGATGCGCCACGTTCAACATACGTGCTTCATCAAAATAATTACCAATAATCTGCAAACCTACTGGCAAAGCTTTACCGTCAGCACTGGTGCTAAAGCCTGCTGGTACGCTCATACCTGGCAAACCTGCCAAGTTGGTGGAGATGGTATAAATATCTTGCAGATACATCGCCACGGGGTCATCAACCTTCTCGCCCGCTTTAAAGGCTGTAGAAGGTGCCGCTGGCCCCATAATCACATCACATTTTTTGAAAGCTTCTTCAAAGTCTTGTGCAATTAAACGGCGAATCTGCTGCGCTTTAAGATAATAAGCATCGTAATAACCTGCACTTAATACATAGGTACCGATTAAAATACGGCGCTTCACTTCTGCGCCAAAACCTTCGGCACGGCTCTTACAGTACATATCCATCAAGTCAGTATATTCTGCGGTACGGTGACCGTAACGCACACCGTCATAACGTGACAAGTTGCTAGAAGCCTCAGCAGGTGCAAGCACGTAATACACGGGAATTGATAAACCGGTATTCGGCAGTGAAATTTCCACAATTTCAGCACCTAGTTTTTTATACTCAGCAATCGCATCTTCAATCACCTTGCCCACGCCTGCGTCCAAACCTTCGGCAAAGAACTCTTTCGGCAGGCCGACTCTTAAACCCTGTAACGGTTTATTTAAATCTCTGGTGTAATCTTCTTTTTCACGATTCAAACTGGTCGAATCACGTTCGTCAAAACCTGCCATTACGTTCATCATTAACGCGCAGTCTTCTGCAGACTTTGCCATCGGCCCCGCTTGATCCAAACTGGAAGCGAACGCGATCATGCCATAGCGTGATACCACACCGTAAGTCGGCTTCAAGCCGGTAAAACCACACAATGAAGCTGGCTGGCGGATAGAACCGCCAGTATCGGTACCAGTTGCCGCTGCACATAACCGCGCAGCCACTGCGGCCGCACTACCGCCACTACTGCCACCTGGCACACGGCTGAAATCCCAAGGGTTTTTTACGCCGCCAAAATAGCTGGTTTCGTTGGAAGAACCCATCGCGAACTCGTCCATATTGGTTTTACCCAAATTCACCGCACCCGCTTGGTCAAACTGCGTAATCACGTGTGCATCATAGGGGGCGATAAAGTTTTCCAGCATTTTTGAGCCGCAAGTGGTTTTCCAGCCGACGGCACAAAAAATATCTTTTTGCGCAATCGGGACGCCAGTCAACGGTGTCGCGTTGCCAGCGGCGATGCGGGCATCAGCCGCTTTTGCTTGCGCCAAGGTTTTATCTTGGTCTAGCGCAATATAGGCGTTGATAGTTGGATTAAGCGCGTCGATACGGTCTAGAAAAGTTTGCGTCAGCTCTACACTAGAAATTTCTTTGTTAGCCAGCATGTTGGCTAAGGTTTTTAAGCTACTGTTGATCATGATTACGATTACTCGATTACTTTAGGTACAAGATACAAGCCGCTGTCTACAGCAAGCTCTGCCGAGCCATTGCCCAACACTGGCGAAATTTTTTGGAAGACATCACGCTGATTAGTTTTTGTCACCACGTCATCACGTAAGCGTTGCACGACATCTTGTGAATGCGACATAGGCTTAATACCCTCAGTGTTCACCGCCTGCATTTGCTCAATTAGACCCAAAATACCAGTTAGTTTAGATAAGGTTGCCGCAGCATCGCTATCTGTGACCTCAATGCGGGCAAGATGCGCTATTTTTTTTATATCATCAGTACTCAGTGCCATACTTCTAACAATCCAAAATGATTAGTTGAAATTTGATAAGTTTGTAACAAACTCACCTAGATAATCTTTAGTTATTGAATATGAGGGTCATGCAACCAGTTGCGTAATTTAGATAGCGCAACCTGACTTACGTAAAATTCTCCTCGATGCACGTTAATTTTTCCAATGCATCTTAATTTTCAACAAGATATACGGTATTATAACCTGATTTTTCGTGCGCCCTAATCGTGTGATTAGCGATTAACTCAGGATTAAACAAGGTTTAATCTAGTATTAACCAAACGCACAGCATTAAACCAGCACCACACCACAGGAAAAACATAATGTTAGGTAATATAAGTAGCTATTTTTCAAACGACCTTGCCATCGACTTAGGCACAGCAAATACCCTTATTTACTCACGCGGCAAAGGCATCGTGCTAGACGAGCCATCCGTGGTGGCAATTCGTTTAGAGGGCGGTCCTAACGGTAAAAAAATCCTTCTAGCCGTTGGTGCTGAGGCTAAAGGCATGCTTGGTCGTGCACCTGCCAATATTCAAGCGATTCGCCCGATGAAAGATGGTGTGATTGCTGACTTCACCATCACCGAGCAAATGCTCAAATACTTTATCCGTCGCGTACATGATTCACGCTGGTTTGCACCTAGCCCGCGTATCATCATCTGTGTGCCGGTGGGTTCTACGCAAGTAGAGCGCCGTGCAATTAAAGAATCGGCAGAGCGCGCTGGCGCTAAACAAGTATTCTTGATTGAAGAGCCAATGGCTGCTGCTATCGGTGCAGATATGCCAGTATCTGAAGCAACGGGTTCTATGGTGGTGGATATCGGCGGCGGTACTACGGAAGTAGGCGTCATCTCACTAGGCGGCATCGTATACGCCAAGTCAGAACGCGTAGGCGGTGATAAATTTGACCAAGCGATTATTGATTACATTCGCCGTAACTACGGCATGCAAATTTCTGAGCCAACAGCGGAAGCCATCAAGAAAAAAATCGGCTCTGCATTCCCAGGCTCAACCGTACTAGAAATGGAAGTCACTGGCCGCAATCTGGCAGAAGGTTTACCACGTAAATTCACAATTTCTAGCAATGAAATCTTAGAAGCACTGACTGAGCCGCTGAATGCAATCGTTGGCGCAGTAAAATCAGCACTAGAGCAAACACCACCAGAGCTAGGGGCTGATATTGCAGAAAAAGGCATGGTACTCACTGGCGGTGGCGCTCTATTGCGTGATCTAGACCGCTTACTAGTTGAGGAAACCGGGCTGCCTGTGATTGTGGCAGAAGACCCACTTACCTGTGTCGCACGTGGATGTGGCCGTGCACTAGAAGAAATGGATAGACTAGGTAGCATTTTCGCCTACGAGTAACCATCATCAACTAAAAAGCAAAACATGCTAAAAACGTTCAAGATGACTGCAACTGAGCGTCTATCAATTTTTAGCTGTTGTTATAATTGAAACAATCACGATAGGCCGTATCAATACGGCCTATCGTTTTCATATTAATCACATTAACGTTTGGAACTAGCAACCTTTTAATCATGGCTGGCTATCATCAAAATCTGGATCAACAGCAAGCCCCAGCCTTTTTTGCGCGTGGCCCCAGCCCACTTGCTCGCCTAGCATTCTTCTCTGCGCTCTCTTTAACATTAATGGCAACAGATTCACGCCTTCAATACTTAAGTAGTTTGCGTGAGCATTTAATGGTGGTGTTACAGCCTCTGCAGTTGATTGCAAACGCACCGACTACGTTTTATGACGCGACTAACACGTACTTCTCTACGCACCACCGCCTGCTCAATGAAAATGAAGCACTCCGTAAACAAAGCCTAGTTCATGCAGTGTCTTTGCAGAAAATGAAAGCGCTTGAATTAGAAAACACCAATTTGCGTGACTTACTGCAAGCAAATCAATCGCTGGAAGAAATGAGCCAACTTGGTGAGATTTTGCATGTAGGCCGAGACCCTTTTACTAAAAAAATTATTGTGAATCGTGGCAGTGTTCACCAGGTTGCAGAGGGTGCCGCAGTTGTGGACGCAAGAGGCGTCATTGGTCAAGTGACTCGCACTTACCCTGCAAGCAGTGAAGTTACGTTAATCACCGACAAATCACTCACCATCCCCATCCAAATCGAACGCAACGGATTACGCGCCATCGCTTTTGGACATGGTCGTGACAACACATTAGATTTACCATTCTTGCCTGCAAACGTGGATATCAAGCCTGGTGACAAACTCATTACCTCAGGAATTGATGGCATCTACCCCAAAGGGCTTGCTGTCGCAACTGTCACTGACATTCAAACCACACAAGATTCTCCGTTTGCAAGAATTGTTTGTATACCGACTGGTGGCATTGAAAACCACAAACAAGTGCTGCTGGTAAGCATCAAACAGCCGCTGAATAGCACCGAAACAATTTCTAAAAAACCATCACTACCCACTGAGAATAATGGGGCTAAGAACAATACAACGAAAGCACCAAACATAAAAAAAACGCCTGCAACAAACGCTCAAACTCCAACCAACATAACAACGAATCCGGCAACTGCTGCCAATATCGACATCAACACGCAACCTAAACCTCATGCAGAAGAATAAGTTACAAACAATCTACTTATCATTGCTGGCCGCTTTTATATGTATTTTGCTGCCGTGGTCAGGCATGGCACTTAAACTCCGCCCTGATTTTGTGCTACTGGTCATTATTTTCTGGACATTGCGCGCACCCAATAAATGCAATATTGGTACAGCTTGGTTTATTGGACTTTGGGTAGATTTAGCCACAGGCGGCATTTTTGGTCAGCATGCACTGGCATACACTATCACCGCATTTGTGGCCGTCATTTATCAGCGTCGCTTAGTGTTATTTAGCAATTCACAACAGTTAGTTTATGTACTGTTACTGTTAATTATTTCTCAAGTCACCTTGCTTACCGTTAAAACATTTGCAGGTAATGAGTCTTTAGGTTGGGCTTATTTTCTACCTAGCATTACAGGTGTTATTCTGTGGCAACTTGCGGTTGCTTTGGGCCTGAACACTAGCAGATCTTCTCGTAGTAAATGATGTAAGTATGGTTGCTGAACTTAAAAACTATATTCACGAGCAATATTACTTTAGGGTACGTCTTGGTTTTGCAGGCTTTGTCGTGCTTAGCTTATTTGCTTTACTTGCTTTTCGATTTTATTACTTACAAATTCTGCATTACAACCATTATCAAACACTGGCAGAAAATAACCGCATTTCTTTGGTCCCCACTATCCCCAATCGTGGCCTGATTTTAGACAAAAACGGCGTAGTGCTCGCACATAACTTTTTTGTTTACACATTAGAAATCACACCTGCAAAAGTAAAAAATCTTGACGACACCATTACTGAACTAGGTCAGCTCATTGAAGTGAGCTCACTGGATAAAAAACGTTTCAAGAAATTCAGAGAACAAAGTCACAGCTTTGAAAGTGCACCAATCCGTACGCATCTTAACGAAATTGAAGCTGCGAAATTTGCAGTGAATCACTACCGATTTCCCGGCGTTGAGATTAAATCACGTTTATTTAGGCATTATCCGCTTGGTAAGCTCGGCTCACATATGGTCGGCTACATCGGACGTATTAACGATAAAGACATAGAAAACCTCAAACAACAAGGTGTTTACTCCAACTACAAGGGTTCTGACCATATCGGTAAAAGTGGTTTAGAGCAATTCTACGAACAGCAACTTCATGGCACAACAGGTTTCCAGCAGGTGGAAATCGATGCAGATGGCCATGCGGTACGCGTACTTTCCAGCAACGCACCAGTGCCGGGGGATAATCTCATTTTATCCGCTGACAGTAAACTACAAGAAATTGCAGAAACCGCTTTTGGTGAAAGACGTGGTGCAATGGTCGCCATCAACCCTAAAACCGGCGAAATATTAACTTATGTCAGCCAGCCGACCTTCAATCCAAACCTGTTTGTAGACGGGATTGATAGCGAAAACTGGAAACTATTAAACGAGTCACTCGATAAGCCATTAATTAACCGCCCACTGCGCGGTATCTATCCGCCGGGCTCTACGTTCAAGCCATTTGTCGCATTGGCAGGCCTCGAAGCTGGTAAACGCAATCCACCGTTCGCAATTCAAGATGCTGGCTTTTTCATGCTACCGGGTAGCCGTCATCGCTATCGCGATTGGAAGCCAAGCGGTCATGGTGTAGTGGATATGCAAAAAGCGATTACCGTTTCTTGCGACACCTTCTTCTATGGTTTAGCGATGGAGCTAGGGATAGATAAGCTCACATCGTTTGTACGCCATTTTGGTTTTGGCAGAAAATCTGACATTGACATTAAAGGTGAAATCGAAGGACTATTGCCGACACCGGAATGGAAAATGCGTCGCTATAAACAACCATGGTATCCAGGTGAAACTGTGATTGTCGGAATTGGGCAAGGCTACACCCTAGCCACACCGTTGCAACTAGCCCAAGCAACAGCAATTTTGGCCAATAACGGTGTCGCGATGAAGCCACATCTGGTGACTAAAATTCAGAATGGTTTAACCGGCAAACAAATCGACATCCCGACCATCGTACAAGACCGCATTGAGCTAAACCCTGAAAATGTTGAAATTGTAAAACGCGGCATGGTAGACGTAACGCTACCTGGCGGTACCGCAGCAAGTGTTGGCGCGAATGCTCAATACACTATTGCAGCCAAAACAGGTACAGCACAGGTGATTGGTATCAAGCAGAATGAAAAATATAACGAGCATGCCATCAATGAACGGCACCGCGACCATGCTTTATTTATCGCGTTTGCACCTGCGGAGGACCCGACCATCGCACTTGCCGTGATTGTTGAAAATGGTGGTCATGGCGGCTCAGCAGCAGGCCCAATTGCAAGAAAAGTAATGGATTACTACCTCTTAGGCAAAATGCCAGCCACCGAACCAACGGCCGTGGCAGAACCAGTGCCAGCAAGCGCTACAGGCGCGGTGACAACAACGGAAGAAGAGTTCCATGATTAGCAGAATATTCCATTTTCTATTCAAGCACTTTGACTCATTTTTAATGGCGTGCCTGTTTTTTGCAATGTTACTGAGTTTATTTGTGCTTTACAGCGCGTCTGGCCAAGATTTTTCACGTATTTACGCACAAGCCGTTAACGTTTCAGTGGCACTTGGCGTCATGTGGTTGGCTGCGAACATCTCCCCGCTGAATTTGGAACGTGCGGCCAGACCACTCTATGTTCTTGGGCTACTTTTACTGATTGGCGTTGCGCTATTTGGTACGATTAGCCATGGCGCACGACGCTGGTTAAATCTAGGCTTTATGCAAATTCAGCCCTCAGAGCTCATGAGAATTGCCGTACCCATGATGCTTGCCTGGTACTTTGCCAGCAGAGAAGGCAAGCCTAGCGCTAGCAACTTTATTGTCGGTAGCTTATTGCTCGCCATTCCAGTGGCACTGATTATGAAGCAACCAGATCTAGGTACGTCTTTGTTGATTGCATCCTCTGGCTTTTATGTACTGTTTCTAGCCGGCTTAAGCTGGCGCTTTTTACTGATTGCTTCAGCCTCTTTACTCGCGCTAACGCCTGTTTTTTGGTCACTACTACATGAGTATCAAAGAAAGCGTATTGAAATACTGTTCGATCCTACCCAAGACCCGCTGGGTGCTGGCTACCATACCATACAAGCCATTATTGCGATTGGCTCAGGTGGAGGCGCAGGCAAGGGTTGGCTTAACGGTACACAAACACAATTAGACTTTTTACCAGAACGTACCACTGATTTTATCTTTGCTGTATTTAGCGAGGAGTTTGGCTTTCTGGGCAATATGCTACTACTGACTTTATTTAGCCTGATTATTGCGCGTGGTTTAGTGATTGCATCGCAAGCACAAAATACATTTTCCAGGCTATTAGCTGGTAGTATTACGCTTAACTTTTTCTCGTATGCATTCGTGAACATGGGCATGGTGAGCGGCATATTACCTGTAGTGGGCGTGCCACTGCCATTGATAAGCTATGGTGGCACCTCTCTGGTGACACTCTATTTAGGCTTTGGTATTCTCATGAGCATACACACGCATAAAAAACTCGTTGCAACATAGTCGATTCTATTGCAGAGGAGAAACTCGATGGCCATTTTCAAAAAAAGCCTCATTATTCTAGGGTTACTAGCACTCGCTGGCTGTGCGAGCATAACAAGCACGAAGCCAGAGTCAACAACGTCTAGCCAAACGACATCCAAAGAATCCACCCAAAAAGGCGGCGGCTATTATCTAGACGATGGCCCTGGTGATGCAACTGGCATTGATTTTGATAGCATCCCAGACGCCCAACTTAAAACAGAAAAACCGCTGGTCAGCAGTAATAAACCTTATCAGGCTTTAGGCAAAAGATACGTGCCAATGACAAGCTATGCACCTTACACCAAACAGGGCATCGCCTCTTGGTATGGCAAACGTTACCATGGCAGAAAAACTTCGAGTGGTGAGGTCTATGATATGTACGGCATGTCTGCTGCACACACCACCTTACCAATTCCTAGCTATGTTAGGGTGGTGAACCCTGCCAATGGCAAGGCAGTGATTGTGCGCGTAAATGACCGAGGCCCATTCAAAAATGATCGGCTAATCGACTTATCTTACGCGGCTGCTTATAAATTAGGTTTAGTAGCAAACGGTAGCGGCAAGGTAGAAGTCACCGCGATTGATACCAGCCCAGAGGCTTTAAAGAAAGCCGCTAATATCAATATTGCGAAAGTTGAACCATCCACGACAAGTAATGCTCAAACTGATAATTCTGTGATTACCAGTAGCATTATTACCAGTGCAGCCAGCTCACCTGACACCAATAATGCATCGATAGTAGAACCAGCAACTAGCAAAGAAATCACTTCTGCCAGCTATTATGTGCAGGCAGGCGCGTTCAAAAGTGAAGCTAATGGCGAGGTGTTACAAAAGAAAATCTTGAACCTTGACCTTGCTGGCAATGCCGCCGTCACTAACGTGTATAATAATGGCTTGTATCGTGTGAGATTAGGTCCCTTTTCAAGCAAAAAAGAGGCTGACATCCATGCAAACAAAGTAAGAAATCAGCTCAATATATCAGCTATCGTTACCAATCAGTAAATCCAATCATTGAATCTCATGCATATCATCAGAAACCACGCTTTAACACGTATTATTGCCAATACTTCTGTAGCCCTTATGTTGGCTGCCACATCTTTTACAAATCTTGCACACGGGGGCGCAGCGCAAATAGCACCGCCACCAAATCTGGCAGTAAAGGCTTACTTACTCAAAGACTTTAATAATGGTTACGTAGTGGCTCAAAACAATGCGAGCATGCGTGTCGAACCCGCGTCATTAACCAAGATCATGACAGCGTACCTAGTATTTAAAGCAATTAAGAATGGCCATTTACAGCTGAACCAAACGCTACCAGTGAGCGAACATGCCTGGAAGACTGAAGGCTCAAAAATGTTTATCGAGCCAAACAAACCAGCCACGGTTGATGAGTTACTTCACGGCATGATTATTGTTTCAGGTAATGATGCATCTATCACACTGGCTGAAGGGATTGCCAGCACCGAGCAACAGTTTGCGCAAATGATGAACAAAGAAGCACAGCGCTTAGGCATGAAAAACACGCACTACATGAATGCTACAGGCCTACCTGACCCACAGCACTACACCACTGCAGAAGATTTAGCGACACTTGCCATGGCATTGATTCGCGACTTCCCAGAAGAGTACAAACGTCTTTACTCAGTGAAAGAGTACACCTATAACAATATTAAACAAGCAAACCGTAACCGTCTATTATGGTTGGATCCTAACGTAGACGGGATGAAAACAGGCCACACCGAGTCTGCTGGTTATTGCTTAATTTCTACGGCAAAACGTGATAACACACGTCATATTGCAGTCATTTTGGGTGCGCCGACTGATACCGCACGCGCAACCGAAAGCCAGAAGTTATTGAATTACGGCTTCCAATTCTTTGACTCAACATTAGTTTATAAACAAAATCAACAAATCAGTAAATTGAAAGTATGGAAGGGTGATGAAAACGAAATTTCATCTACCGTTGCCAACGACCTTTACTTAACGCTACCAAAAGGTGAGTACGCGAATGTAAAAGCCATTGTCTCGAGCACCCAACCTCTGATTGCACCTATCAAAAAAGGGCAAGTCGTTGGACAAGTAAAATTCGTGCTAAATGGCAGAACCATCAGTGAGCGTGCATTAGTTGCCAACAAATCAGTTGCTACTGCTGGCATATTAGGTCGTGCATGGGACTCCATTAAATTAATGTTGCAATAATTCACAACCATGACAGAGATTGACACGCAAACAACACCGCCACTTATCGAGTTTCCTTGTAGATTTCCCATTAAGGTCATGGGCGAAACACAAGACATCTTCGCGACAACAATTATTGGCTTGATTCAAACCATCGTGCCTGACTTTAGTGCTGAGCTTGTCGAAATGCGCGCGAGTACCAATGGCAAATATATTAGCCTGACCTGCTCAGTGGATGTGGACTCACAAGCACAGCTTGATGATGTTTATCGCTTATTAACTGCGCATCCTTTAGTGAAATATACGCTTTAAGATGTGCATCAGCTTGCGATGCTAAACAAGATTATTGTTAGAAACTTAGGCATCACCTCATTCGAATCCACCTGTGAGGCGATGCAGCAATTTACCGTAGCGCGCACGCCTGAATCCGCAGATGAAATATGGGTTACCGAACATACCCCTGTTTACTCTCTAGGGCTTAACCGTAAGCAGGTTGCACCGCCATCGCGCCATGACATCGCCGTGGTTCATACTGATCGTGGCGGCAAAATCACTTATCATGGGCCAGGCCAAGTCATCATTTACGTATTGTTAGACTTATCCAGACGTCGTCTCAACATCCGCAGCCTAGTAAGCCTACTAGAGCAGACAGTGATAGAATTACTAGCGCAATATCAGGTAAGTGCAGTGGCAAAAGCAGATGCACCAGGTGTCTACGTCTCCTTAAACAACACACAAGAGGCAAAAATTGCCTCTTTGGGCTTACGAGTAAAGAACAACTGCTGCTATCACGGCCTTAGCCTGAATATAGACATGGATTTAAGCCCATTTAGCGCAATTGATCCTTGCGGCTACAAAGGGATGGCAGTGACACAAACCAAAGATCTCGGCATTGATGCCAATATACAAACCATTGGCGAGCAGCTTGTCACTATGCTTGCCAGCAAACTAGAGCATTTGCATGACGAACGTACCCCCTAACAAAACACCCAAAGTAGCTGGTGTCAAAGAGATTGACGCGGCAAAAACGTCGCGCATCCCCATTAAAATCATTCCGCAACCAGTGCAGCGCAAGCCAGACTGGATACGTATGAAAGTGCCTGATGGCGAACGTTATCAGGAAATTAAGCGCGTACTGCGTGAAAACAACCTACATACCGTATGCGAAGAAGCCAGCTGCCCCAATATCGGCGAATGCTTTAGTGGTGGCACAGCCACCTTTATGATTTTAGGTGATATTTGTACACGTCGCTGCCCGTTTTGCGATGTAGCGCATGGCAAACCACTGCCACCAGACCCGAATGAGCCAGAAAATCTGGCAAAAACCATTGCACAAATGCGCCTAAACTACGTAGTGATAACCAGCGTAGACCGAGACGACCTGCTAGATGGTGGCGCCCAACATTTTGTTGATTGTATTCAAGCAGTACGTAAACACTCGCCTAATATCAAAATTGAAATTCTGGTGCCAGATTTTCGTGGCCGCTTGGATGTGGCGATGGAAATCCTGCGTAAAGCGCCACCGGATGTGATGAACCATAACCTAGAAACTATCCCTAGGCTTTATAAACAGGCCAGACCGGGTTCTGACTACCAAAACTCATTAAACCTCTTAAAAGTATTTGGTGAAATGTATCCACACGTACCAACCAAATCTGGCCTAATGTTAGGCTTGGGAGAAACGGATGAGGAAATTTTAGCGGTTATGCAGGATTTGCGTGCGCACAATGTCAGCATGCTCACACTAGGACAATACCTGCAGCCAAGCGTGCACCATTTACCGGTGATGCGTTATGTAGAACCGCAGGTTTTTGAAACTTTAAAACAAAAAGCTGACGCAATGGGGTTTAATAATACCGCCAGTGGCCCCATGGTAAGAAGTAGCTATCATGCAGACGCCCAAGCACATCAGGTGATGACTTAAACAACTTGGTACTGACGTTGTAGCGATTTCTGCCGAATAACCGCGATACAGTTTGAAAAAGGAAAATATGGTTCCGCATTTAACAACAGCACTCAATGGCCCACTCTTATCTCTAGAAAAAAGCATGCTAGATGCCATGCCTAGGATTGAGCACTGGTTCCGCACCAAATGGTTAGATCATGCAGCGCCATTCTACGCGTCTGTTGATTTACGTAATGCTGGTTTTAAATTAGCACCCGTTGATACCAACTTATTTCCGGGTGGGTTTAATAATCTGAACCCTGACTTTATCCATTTAAGCGTACAGGCGGCGATGGTCGCGGTTGAAAAAATATGCCCTGAGGCAAGCCGCTTACTCATTATTCCAGAGAATCACACACGAAACACTTACTATCTACGTAACGTAGTTGAGCTGGCAAACATCTTAAAACAGGCTGGCATGGACGTGAGAATCGGCTCTATCTCGCCAGAGATTATCGTACCCACACTATTAGAAACGCATGATGGCCAGCCACTATTACTAGAACCTGTAGTACGAGAAGGTAATCGAATCAGGTTACCAGCGTCTCAACTAGGTGATACCCATCTCAGCGCCTTTGATAGCTGTGCAATTCTGCTTAATAACGATTTATCTGGCGGCATCCCAGATATCCTTAAAAATCTTGAGCAGGATCTGATTCCGCCACTGTATGCAGGCTGGAGCACCCGCAGAAAATCGCAACATTTTTCTGCTTATAATCGGGTGGCTGGTGAATTCTCACAGCTATTAGGCATCGATGAATGGTTATTGAATCCGTACTTTGAAACCTGTGGTGAAATTGACTTTAACGCCAGAGCCGGTGAGGACTGTCTAGCCGCTAAGGTTGAGTCTTTGCTTGAAAAAATTAAAGTGAAATATGCAGAGTATGGCGTGACACAAGAGCCGTTTGTGATTGTAAAAGCCAATGCCGGCACTTACGGCATGGGCATCATGACGGTAAAGTCCCCAGATGACGTACGCGGTTTAAACCGAAAAGCACGCAACAAAATGTCAGTGATTAAAGAAGGACTAGAAGTAACCGAGGTCATTATCCAAGAAGGTGTTTACACTTTTGAGAGCATCAACGATGCTGTAGCCGAACCAGTGGTCTATATGATGGATCACCATGTAATTGGTGGTTTCTATCGTGTGCACACAGGTAGGGGTGTGGATGAAAACCTAAATGCGCCTGGCTCACACTTTGTACCGCTCGCGTTTGAAAAGCCATGCACCTTACCCGATTGTGCCGGCTCACCTGATGCTACCCCTAACCGTTTCTATGCATATGGCGTGGTAGCACGCTTGGCCTTATTAGCAGCGGCCATCGAGTTAGAAGAACAAGACCCTTTAAATCAGTAAAGTCCGCTCATGAAACTTGTCTTTATTCTTGATCCGCTTGAAAGCCTAAAAACTTACAAAGACACTAGCATCGCAATCATGCGTGAGGCTAGTCAGCGTGGCCATGAACTGTTCGTGTGTATGCAACACGACCTGTTTTTACGCGGTGCGCAAGCAAGAATAATCACGCAAAAATTTAGCTTTTCTGGTGAAAACTTTTCTACCGGCGAAAAAAAAGAGTGCTCCCCCTGTGATTTCGATGCAATTATCATGCGTAAAGACCCGCCATTTGATAATGAGTACCTGTACAGCACCTATTTGCTAGAAATTGCAGCACAACAGGGTGCTCGCATACTGAATAATCCCGTCGCGATACGAGGATGGAATGAGAAACTATCAGTCACGCGCTTTCCGCAATTTGCACCGGAGTTTTTGGTCACGGCAAATCAAACCTTGATTCGAGAGTTTCTCCACACCCATGCCGACATCGTCGTGAAACCTCTCGACGGTATGGGTGGCAGTAGTATTTTTCGCCTGACATTGCAAGACCCCAATATCAGTGTGATACTGGAAACCATTACCGAATTTGGCACGCAAACCGTGATGGCGCAACGCTACCTGCCAGCCATTGTGCAAGGAGATAAACGCATTATCGTGATTAATGGCGAACCATTGCCCTATGCACTAGCTAGAGTTCCAATGGCGGGCGAAACGCGAGGTAATTTAGCTGCAGGTGGGACTGGTATTGCACAACCACTCACAGCCAAAGATCTTGAAATTGCCACGACCGTTGGCAACATACTAAAACAAGAAGGACTGTTTTTAGTCGGATTAGATGTGATTGGTGAGCATCTCACGGAAATCAATGTGACCAGCCCGACTGGGATGGTCGAAATAGCAAAGCAGACCGACTGTAATCCTGCCAGCCTGTTTATCAATGCTTTAGAAAAATCATCCCTACAATAAATGCGTAAGGGATTAAGTCGTCTATTGATTGTTGCGGTATGCGGCATTGTGTTAATGGGTTACATGCAATATAGCAAACCATCGCTTTATCATAGCAAAAGCTACGTATTTGGCACGTTGGTCGACATCAGTATTCATGGCGAGCCAAAAGAGCGTGCGCAAGCACTTTCCAATGCAATCATGCAAGACTTTCAACACCTGCACCAGCAGCTACATGCTTGGAAACCAGTGACTGTAAACGAAAATAGTGAATTAGGTGCACTTAATCTGGCGTTTGCAACGCAAAGCAAACCCATTACTATCAGCCCCCTCATGCAAGAGATTCTGCTAGATGCAACAAAACTCTCTCAACGATCTAACGGCTTATTCAATCCGACCATCGGACATCTTATCGGCACATGGGGCTTTCAGGCTGACGAGTTCTCTGCAACAAACATTGACGATAAAAAAATCAGTGCATTCGTCAGCGCTAATCCCAGCATGGGGGATATCGTTGTTGCTAACCAAACTGCGTATAGCATCAATCCTAGCGTCAAGCTTGATTTAGGAGGCTATGCTAAGGGATACGCACTAGATAGAGCTGCACGTTACTTACGCCAACAAAATGTTAAGCACGCACTGATCAACATCGGTGGCAACATCATCGCACTAGGTCAACATGGAGATAAGCCATGGCGAGTAGGGATACAACACCCGCGCAAACCCTCTGCAATTGCAACACTAGACTTACCAGATGGCTGGGCAGTAGGTACCTCTGGCGATTACCAGCGTTACTTTGTGTTAGATGGTAAGCGCTATTGCCATATTATTGACCCTCGCACTGGCTACCCAGTGCAGCATACTCAAGCCGTCACAGTACTCATTCCGCCGCAACCTGTCGGGCAAACCCAGGCGGGTGTGCTATCAGATGTTGCATCCAAACCTATTTTTATCGAGTCAGCAAAACGTAAAGCTGAAATCGCTCACGCCATGGGTATTCAATACTTTATGGTCATAGATCAATCATCCCAAGTATTAGTAACACCAGAGATGCAGGCTAAACTAGCGTGGTTAGATGAAGACGTTAAAAAGCATGTTCAAATTATTAAACACTATTAAAACCAACACTAATGTCATGCTAATTGGGGATTGGTGCATCCTGATAACTAGTGGAATATTGATTGTCTTGCTATTTCAGCATTTATGGACAGACCAGCGCGCCACAAATGCACAAATAAGAATAGGCGACACTATTTATGGCACATACAGCCTCAACCAACAACGTGATATTCATCTGCATGGAACACTAGGCAACACTACCATCAGCATCATGGATGGCAAAGCACGATTTGCACAGTCACCGTGTCATAACCAATATTGTGTACATCAAGGCTGGCTATCTCGCTCAGGGCAAGCTGCCGTGTGCTTACCTAATCAAGTAAGTTTAGAACTAGTTGGGGAAAAAAAACCATATGATTCACTCAATTATTGATGAATCAGGAAAACACTGTCCACACGAAACACAGACACAAAAAACTAGACCACTCGCAACGAAACATGCAGATTAAAACCACAATAGACGATCATCGTATTGCAAAGCTTGCTGCGTTTGCAATTGCTCTGCACATGCTAGAAGCGGTGATTCCATCCCCTTTGCCAGGTGTGAAACCTGGTATCGCCAACATTGTGACTTTATATGTATTATATAAATATGATTTTGCCAGTGCTGCCTGGGTCAGCATACTTCGCGTATTTGCCAGTAGCTTATTCTTAGGGCAGTTTTTGTCACCAACTTTTATACTAAGCTTAACTGGCGCCTTATTAAGCTTAGTAGCACTATGGCTAGGCATGCACTTACCTAAAAAGTACTTTAGCGCGGTATCATTAAGCATATTGGCAGCATTTGCACACATTGCAGGGCAATTAATTATCGTCAGGTTATGGCTAATTCCGCATACCAGCGTTGCCTACTTGGTACCAATTTTTGCACTAGCTGCTTTATTTTTTGGGGTAGTCAACGGACTGATTACACACCAACTGCTGAAAGATGCACCAGAAGTTAAAAATGGAACGTCAATTCAATGATAATAAGACACGAAAAACGCATGGTAATCATTCTTCATACACGAATATGGTGCTCAGCTCCTTAAAATTGCGTATTGCCCAAAACAAGTCGCTATTGATTGCGGCCTTTATCTCTTTGGTGTTGCACTTATTGCTAATCGGCAATTACTCAATCTCACTCCCGAGTAATGTTGACACTATCAGCGCAATCCATGCGCGTCTGATTCAGTCACTACCAGAACAACAGCTCAACACATCGGCTATCAGTCTACATAATCCTCCGGTGCCAACGTCACCTCGTCGCACCAAGCCTAGCTCGCTCCAAAAACCTAGCGCTATAGACTCGCCTTTAGAGGAAAGTAAAATAGAAAAGGCTGAAGCCCCTACCATGCCGGCGATAGCTCCAGAAGAAACACCTAAGGCAATGGAGCCCAACACGCCAAACAACGCAGACCCTTTGCTAGATGTGGATAAGCAACAATTAACCGAAGGGAATGATAACAGCACCACCACAATAGAACCCCCTGAGAATGTCAACACACACACAACGATGGCTTACCCCTATGTACAGTCAGAATTTGAGGTCAGCCGAGGAGAAGGCTCTAGCATACTTGGCAACACACAAATGACTTTCTTGATGAATACACGAGATAACACTTATCAACTCACCAGCGTTACTGAAGCAAAAGGGGTCGCCTCACTTTTCTTAAGTAAATTAGAACAACACAGCGAGGGCAGCGTGGATGAAAAAGGTTTAAAACCACACTACTACGCGTATCAGTACGGTACTAATAGTGACAAAAACCAATACGCAAAGTTACTTTGGGAAAATAGTGTCATCGAAATGACGAGTAAAAAAGGCAAGAAAACAGAAAAACTTCCTGAAGGTACACAAGACTTTTTAAGCTTTATGTACCAGTTTATGTTTACCCCCCCATTAAACGCCATGCAAATTACCATGACGAATGGTAAGTATTTACGCACTTACACTTACAGCTTTGAAGGTGAAGAAACGATCTCGACCAAGCTCGGCGAGCTCAAAACCTTACATTTACTCAAGAGTGGAGATAATTTAGAAAAAACAGAAATATGGCTCGCATTAGATTACCAAAATATTCCCGTTAAAATACGCAAAACAGAAAAAGACGGTAGCGTGATAGAACAAATCATCGTCATGTTAAAAACAACTCATTAACTACAAGTTAAATCTCCACTAGTTAGGCGGCTCTAACGTAACGTCAATGTAGCTATTGACAGCAACACCGTTTTTCTTGGCTGGGATAAACTGCGTTTGTTCAATATTCGTAACTATTTTCTTGTAATCACTCAATTGAACTGGCAACTCCTCTAAACTCAATACCTTTTTTACAACGCCATGCTGGTCAACAAATATCCTTAAATATATAGGCACACCGGCAGGTCCAGAAACTGTTTCTATGTCATTATTGAATCGTAAGGCATAGAGCGGAATAATCGACATATCCACATCGGTTGGCTTAAGGTAACTATCAAATGAAAAGGCTTCATTCTGGACGCTCGTATCATGTGATATACCAGTACCTAACGATGACAACAAATCAGTGCCTAATTGTTTTTTTTTAGTCACTGACTTAATGTTATTAGCGTGGGCCTGTAATCTAAGTGGCTGGTCTTGATTTAGCCTGTCTTTTTCAACATTAACTTTTTTTGCGACTTCATGCTCAGCATGGATTTCTTTCACTACATTCAATCGCACATTCAATACATGACCCAAATCAGAACTAATCGTATTGTTTATAGATAATTTATCTGCATTAATATTCAGCGCATTTAAACTATAAATTAATATTAAATGCGCTAATATTGATAAAAACAATGCATTTCTAATCATTCAATACTAACTAATCAGATGTCGGTAGCTCTCGCCAGTTTAACTGCTGAAAGCCCATCGCACCGGAAGTGTCAATTTTCGTATTTGAACTTTCCCCCACGTCATTACTGATGTTAATTCTGACATCTTTAGTTCCATACTCTCTAAAAAATGAAACTGAGGTAGCAAGACCCTTACCTACTATATTCGGGACAACCGTATTGTTAATATTCAACAGTACTGATCTACCCGTTCCATAGGAAATTGCATAAGTCTTATTATCACCTTTTGGAGAACAAGGGTCATTAGCATTGAGTGAGTTGACTACAAAAACGAGCACGCCTGTAGAGCTAGCCATATCGATATTAAATCGGTAAGGTGCACCACCTGAATTTCCTAGTTTTATATAGTAACCCATAGGCTGGGAAGCCGTTGCAGTCGCTCCTCCAGAGGTCAGACTATTGGTATTATCGACCATGACACTCGGCCCAATTGGATAAGATACCCCAGATGGTAAAGTTGAAGATGTAAATGGCTTACTTTGTGTCCCATCTAATATTGCATAAAGAGCCTGCTCTTGAGTGTTATTTGCATCACTATCCGCGAGGATACGCCCTGTACCAACAAATACATATCTTTTTAATGTACTTGTCTCTACCTCAATAACAGGTGAAACAGTAATCGGCTGACTAGCACCAAAAGCTGCTATTTTGATTGGTGCTGGTGTCGGCCCTGCAGTAGATAAATCCAAACGCCATACATTACCTAACAAATCGCCTGCATACGCTGCATCTGTTTCAAATGAGCGCTGGTCTGCAACAAATGCGGAAACGTGTGCCAAGCCTGCATCATTAAGTGTTGATCCAGAACCAGTCGCTATTTTTTCTAACAATTCGCCAGTTTTTGGATTAACCAAGAAAAAATAACCTTTACCATCTGTATTATTGTATCCTGATCCAAAAATCACAGTCCAACCATACTTTTTAGTCTTCACAACTAAAGGTCTTCCGTAGGTGTAACCTAAGTCCTCATGAGAAAATTCCCACAGTACTTTTGTCGATAAATTAGCCTCATTTGACATCGCACTCGGATTAGTAACGTCTAGAGCATAATAGGATTTACCCCCTTTACCCAAACCACCAATTAAAATCGTATGCCAATCATTATCACCACCTCCAAAATTTACATCTTTCACATAAGGTGTTGAGTTAACAAAATATCTATGGTTATAAGAAGGATTAGCTAAAGCTGCCAGCCCATTATCAGAGGGCGTATTTGTAGGCCCTTGAATAAGTGCATTAGGGATATATGCAAACAACTCATTACCGCCATTTGCAGCTCCGTTAAATGCATGCAACATACCATCATTAGCACCCACATAAGCAACAGTCGGACGCGTTTTATTCACCTCCATAAAGTTACTGTATCCGGGATTAAAAGTATCACTATAGGTTGAACGAGGTGGGCCAATAGCGACTACTTTAGAGTTTACAATGTCGCCTAATATATGAGTACGTTTTCTAAGATTTGCGGCACCTAAAGCCCCTGTGTTACTTGCGTCGCCTCTTATGAAATTAATAATATTCGTTTGATCTGTTGCGTTTGAAGTGGTTGTATTAAACGCAAAGTTAGACATCAACGATGTCAGATTACCTGGCCTAAATGGTGTACCAGTGCAGTTTTTTGTGCCAGAAGCACCATTGCTACATACAGAAGTTGCGATATATCTACCAGTACTCCACCCAGTACCTGCTGCTTGTGTATTCAGTTTATCAGATGCGTTCCATGCAACCGTTTCAACTGGGGCACCATTACTAAATGTAACCGTATTGCCTATCACATTACCAGACCAAGTATCGGCACTATAACTCGTGGCAAAACTCATCGACCCACTTTGAATTGAAGGGCTAGGGACAGCTAATGTATTTGAAGATCCCGACAGTTTACTCAAAATATCTGCAAACGCACTATCAAGACCAGCAATCATGGCAGCAGGGTTATTTGCCCTAAAATAATTATCGGGGTCTCCATCCCCATTTTTATCCCATGTTGAGGTAGCTAGGGGGGCTGCTACACCAGTATAAGGCTCATAGCCGGTAGGGACATCAAAACCACCGAATTTTGCCGTTAAGTAAAACTGATTAAAACGATTCCCACCATCATTTCTAAATCCAGACTCAAGCACATCTAGCCAATACGTTGTCACAGTTTGCTTACCAGAAAAATCAGGTCGCATATCACGCACGTGTAAATCATAAGCAATGCCTGCCATGTAATAGCGTGCGTTGCCTGCACCAGTATTAAAATTACTCAAAGGATTGGGAGTTCCCTGTATATCTCCAACTCTGTTAGTAGCCGTTGCCACATTCAAGTTATTAACTACCGCAGTCGCAGCGGCCGACATATCACCATTGCCAAGATCTGCAATAACTTCCGCAGGTATGGCTGGCTCATTACCCCCACGTGATGTACTGCCAGGCAGGTTAGCATCATCCCAAGTATTAGTATCACCAATACCTATAATAAAATTAGCTTGGCAAGAGTATTTTACTGGATCATCCCAATTAGTAATCACTGGAAATCCATCAATCATTTGATTAGTCAAATTATTTGTATAACTCGCGACATTCCCCTTATTTCGATAATACCGACTAGCTGCGTAAACCAACTCACTTACAGAGTCATATGTCTTATATGAGGATGACGTTAAACCAAACTTATTTAAATAATTAATAACACCACTGTTATCCACACCACTCGCGGCTGCAAAAGCCGGCTGGGGATTTTGATAAAACACTCCCGTACTTGAATCCCATTCTGGGTTAGGGTTAGCAACGTCTGTAGAACCTGGATTTGCCACCAAAGGCCCTAAAGGCCTCATAGCAGCTCTTAAGACACCACCATCACGCTCTCTTATATTATGGTTTAAATATCCTAGAGCCGCAAAGTTGAGTTTTTTTGAGTTTTTTTGTATCAATCCTGTTGGTTTATAGTTGCTTCCGTATTGAGTACAGTTCTCTTCAAGCATCCCAGCGACACAAACTTGAGCACGTGCGTAAAACTCATAAACATTCGCATTGTTAACATTATCAGGAATGTCAGGATTAGTCGCTGTGCCAATTTCCGTTCCAGCATTATTGAGATCTCCACTCCGCGTAATACGGAACTTCTTACCCAATGCACTAATTCTTACATTCACAGAATTCCATGGAAACGGGGTGTAGGCAGTAGCATTAGCTCCGATTGATGGGCTATTTGTCCCTGAACCATTCTGGGAAGCATATGCCTTCTCTAAAACGGTCATCGTAGCGGTATCAATACTCCTATGACCACCAGTTAAAGCTTTTCTGAGTGGATCAATGGTTTGAGTCAATGCATAGTTAAGAAAATTACCGCTCCACAAATCTGTACATTGATGATTATTAGCAAGACCGATTGGCTCAAAATATCGCAACTCTGAGTTAGTTGCATTACCACGATAGCGGTAGCATTTTTTATTATCGAAATATCCTATATAGTCAATTGCATTGTTGTATGCCCCACGATAAGAGGATCCCACTGCAGTAGGAAACTCTGCAGAAATAGTAATTGCAACATTCCCTGACACCGAGTTTCCTGTAAGTAATGGCTTATCTGCCAAGTCAGTTGCAGACCATGAAGCAAGTGGGAAAAAGGTAATGATTAACAATACATACTTTTTAATGGTATTCAGCATAATATTCTCGTTATCGCATCACTTAAATTGTAAAAGTAGACTGTAAGAAAGCCTCTGTATTTTTAGGTCCTGTTGCCCTTAAACTGATTCTATAAACAACACCATCTTCACCTGTCAGTTTATTTTCAATGTTAAAAACATCCCCACCGAAATCTGTTCCTGGTTTACTAATCGTACAACTACCAGCGGATACTTCAACCGTTCCAGTGACACACATCCTATCAATGACGTAGCGAATAGTGATGCCGCCAGCAGTGTAAACAATATTATTACTAGGCATCGCAGCATCGAAATTTGCTGTATTGAGCAAAATATTAGGTATTCCCTGATTGCTGCTTGGAAGGATTGTTGCGTAATAATTATCGCTAGCGATACGATCTACTTGTTTTGAGGTGCCACTGGACATACTACCAATTAAGAATTTGTCTCTAATCACAGGCATCGTTCTTTCAGCTTGATTAATGACGTCTTTTTTAAAAGCTAAACTACCAGATACCAATAAATTCGTATCTGTTGATCGAATCAATGCAACGCTTGCGATTAGCATTACAACCAACGCAACAAGTGTAATAAAGAGAATGACACCTGACTGCTTGTTTGGGAGAGGCCGTTTAATTTTTTTAAAGTTTTTCATAATCAACGCATTAATATTATCAATCGTGAGTTTTTCTACTTTAGAATCAGTGTATTGCGAATTGGAATTGTTGCTTCAAAAGTATTGTAGCGATACTTTGTATCTGCAAGATTAACCGTTACTGGAATAGCAGTATCCTGAAAAAGCCTGACGGTAGGGTTACTGACTACCTCTTTTTCTAGCAAAGCAGTTCTAACAATCAAACCAATTTTGACTGCTTTGATTGTTTTAATATTTGTATTAGCCGCAATAGAACCATTCAACAAATTATCCGCAGCGTAAATACCTGTTGGCGCAACCCATGTTAATGATGCAACTGCCGCATCCCCATCATTATCTACACCATAGATAGCATGCATTTGGTATATGCCATCAACATATAAACTGGGATTCGGATTTGCTAACGCGGGGTCATTGGCAACAGGTTGCATAAGGTCATATTTCATCAGCGTGTTATTTGCACCTACAGCAAACATATTGAAACTAGGGCTAGTACCAAGATTAATAACCTGAGTAGTTTCTATGTAATCTGTGACGGAACGAGAGTTCACAGTCGCTGCGGCATATAGGCCTGAAAGATTAACGGCACTACCTCCTTTTTGCTGAACAAAGCTAGGCGACACTTGCTGAATGAGGCATGGCAGAATATTCGCACCTAGCTTATCCGCAAGCAACACAATATCGTTAGCACGCACACCTGCGTGATTAGTTAAGTTCAAAATAGAAGCCGATGGGAGCGCAGAAAAGCTGGTTGGGGATTCACCAAGCCCAGCACTCCCAGACATTGAAATAATCACATCCCCCCCAGCACCCGCCGCACCATCGTAAATAATCACAGGGGCCACTCTAATTGTTGCATTGACAGCACTAAATGGTGATGGAAATCCTGCTGAAGGCGTAAGCTGGGCTCCGCCCCTTGCCATATCAAGTCGACACCCATAGGTATAATCAGCACCAACCTTGACACTGCCACCAGTGAAACCACTACCCGAACTTCTTAGTAATTTATCTAGCTGATATAAAGCATAACTACCAGACTGGTTAATATCATTGAGAGAAACCGTAGTTCTTTTTTTACTCTCGCTAACATTAAAAACAGTGTAAATAGCCAACGACATTAGGAGCCCTATGATCAAACCAACCATCAGTTCTACTAACGAGAATCCGTTATGCTTGTATTTACCAAAGTTTAGAGGCAGTGTTTTCATTTAAATAATTCCTAATAAGTACCAAGCCAATGTTTCATCATTGGATAACAACATTAGTTTCATATTTATTACGATTATCACTCGAAGTTTTTGTTGGCGCTTTCCAGCTAATAGTCACAGTGATGACATCACCCACTTGAGTTACCTCACCTAGTGCATTAGATAAACTAGAGTTCTCTACCTTGCTTTTCCACAAAGTAATATCATTTGTAATTGTCGGCTTGTTGATAGAGTCGCTTTTTTTAATCCACATGAGTGCAACCATATCATTAGCTAAAATCGAAGCAATCGCTCTATCCTGAGAGTTCACTGAGTTTTGCGTTGCAACAATCTGAAGGCCGACCATTCCTAAGACTCCAAAAGAAAACAAGAGCATAGAAATCAACACTTCAAGAAGCACAATACCTGAGCCATATTTTCTACTGTTCATATCAACACCCATCTGCAGCTGTTGCGATACTTTTATCGGGATCACACATTCTGACACTACCTGAATTTGAAACTACAACATTTAGACGCCTAGAGCCTTTTGAATTTCTAACGTCGAAAGTAACTCGACTCGCAGTATTGGTCAACCGACCGATTGAGTTAAATCTGAGCTCTGCACTAGACGCAGTCACCACCACATCACCAGTCTGCCCATCCAAAACAGCACCTTGTATAAATTTCTCAGGCTCGTTTTGCGCTAATTTAATAGACCTAATACCCCAATTACTACCAACTGTAGTAGCTACAGCGTCAATGGTAGGCTCTGTATCTGTAATAAAAAAAACTACCTGCCGCCCACTATTAACTGCCTCTGCCTGCGCAAGCCTAATACCAGTTTGCAAAGACTCCGCTGCTGTTCTAGTTTTAGTGTCTTGCACCCAATTTGAGAAATTGGGAATACCAACAGCAGCGATAACACTCAGTACCAAAATACCAATCATTAGCTCAATTAGCGAAAATCCAGAAAATTTTCTAATATTTTGCATAATTAAACCGCCTAGCAGGAAGCGTCTTTATTAGTTAGCCAGCAATTACCTGAATTGCCCCATTTAGTAGAAATCGTCACCTGCAGATTTTGCTCATTGATACTATATCTAAAGGCAGAAACAATTCCGCTACCTGTCGCAGTAATGGTATAGGTAGAGGGGGTTACATTTGAACAAGCAAAACTAAACTTTCCAGCGTTAGGAACTGTGGTACATGGCGATGTGAAAGCACCCACTGTCTGGTAACTGCGGTTATCCTGAAAGTGCTGCTCCATTCTGGCCCTTGTTGATAAAAGGGTATTTGTCGCATCCACCAAATTTGCACGTATTACGTAATCTTGATAACTGGGAATAGCTATAGAGCTCAATATGCCAATAATAGCGACTACAACCATAATCTCTATTAACGTGAAGCCTTTTGATTTGAAATGCTGATTGCATTCAATTATTTTTATATTAACCATACCAATTCCCCTTTTACTTAAATTGCATCATGCTACTGACGTTAATCTGTGTCTACAAGCAACCGACAGTCGGTAAATTTCACCGAATAAACGGTTACTAATTATTGTTTTACAACATTAGCTTATCATTAAAGCTTATAAAAAATGATAGAATGGTTTGAATTATAAAATACTGTTAGTGATTGCAATTTTATTCAACATCACCACACACAATATTGATGAATCTACTTACAAAAAAAATGATGTTACTCCTGGTCGCTCAACTAGTTTTAGTTGGTTGCGGCACCAAAGGCCCGCTATATATACCAGAGCGTGCATACCCTCAACCATCAACATCTAACTAAATCAATTGGCTATTTTCAACACCTTTTTCGTTAAGACACTACTGTGAATACTTTTACGCTTAAAAATAATGTGCTTCATGCTGAAAACGTTGCACTAACAGAAATCTCAGAGCGCTTTGGAACGCCTTGCTATGTCTACTCAAAAGCGGCGTTGAGCCAAGCTTTTGAGCGCTTTAGTGCCGGCTTTAAAGATGCAAATCATTTAGTTTGCTTCGCTGTCAAATCCAACCCGAGCCTAGCTATCTTAAACTTGTTTGCCAAATTGGGTGCTGGCTTTGATATCGTATCTGGTGGCGAACTAGCGCGCGTGATTGCGGCTGGTGGCGACCCCAAAAAGGTCGTATTTTCTGGCGTAGGTAAAACTGCAGAAGAAATGCGTGCAGCATTAGAGGCTGGTATTTTTTGCTTTAACGTAGAGTCAGCCAGTGAGCTTGTCCGCTTAAATGACGTGGCAACCTATATGGGCAAAATAGCACCGGTTTCACTACGTGTGAACCCGAACGTGGACGCGAAAACTCATCCTTATATTTCTACTGGTTTGAAAAATAATAAATTTGGCGTGGCTTATGAAGATGCGTTGGATATTTATTTGCAAGCAGCAGAAATGTCAAACATCGCCATTCACGGTGTAGATTGCCATATTGGCTCGCAAATCACAGAGCTTTCTCCGTTCCTAGATGCTTTCGACCGCGTGCTGGCGCTGGTGGATGCATTAGCAGAAAACAACGTTCAGATTCAGCATATCGACTTAGGTGGCGGAATCGGGATTTGCTATAGCGATGAAACACCGCCAGAGTTCACTGCATACGCAAAAGCTATGCGTGAAAAACTGGGTAATCGTGATGTGAAGCTAGTATTTGAACCAGGTCGCGCGCTCGTGGGTAACGCTGGCATTTTGCTGACTAAAGTAGAATACTTAAAACCGACCGAAACTAAAAACTTTGCAATCGTTGATGCGGCCATGAACGACCTAATGCGCCCAGCACTGTACGATGCATACCATGACATTAAAGCAGTTACGCCGCGCAATGAAGCAGCTGTGAACTATGAAATCGTGGGGCCAGTATGTGAGAGCGGTGACTTTTTGGGTCACGACAGAGAGCTTGCCTTGCAAGAAGGGGATTTGCTAGCCATTATGTCTGCTGGTGCATATGGCATGAGTATGTCTAGCAACTACAATACCAGACCGCGCGCTGCCGAAGTGATGGTAGACGGCAACCAATGTCACCTCATTAAGAAGCGTGAGCAAATTGCAGATTTGTTTGCGAATGAAAGCATTTTAGCAAATAGCTAATTGCGCTGCAGCCTGTTGGACTAAAACCATTAGCGTCCGAAACGAACGGCTGTTATAAAAAAAGCGAAGAATTATCTTCGCTTTTTTTATGTCTTTTTAGTCAAAAATCACCGTCTTGTTTGCGTATAACAGAATACGGTTTTCAATATGCCAACTCACCGCTTTTGATAGTACAACACGCTCTAAATCGCGGCCTTTCTGAATGAGGTCTTCAACCTGATCGCGATGGGAGATACGGTCTATACCTTGCTCGATGATCGGGCCTTCGTCCAATACTTCGGTCACGTAATGGCTAGTGGCACCAATCAATTTCACACCACGCTCAAATGCACGGTGATATGGACGCGCGCCGATAAAAGCCGGCAAGAAGGAGTGGTGAATATTGATAATACGCTGTGGATAACGTGACACAAAATCCGGTGACAGAATCTGCATATAGCGTGCCAGCACGATTAAATCGATGTCGTAATCTGCAAACAGCTTAAACTGCGCCGCCTCTGCTTGCGCTTTATTGTCTTTAGTCACCTCGATGTGGTGAAAATCGATGCCGTAGAATTTAACCAGATTTTCTG
Organism: uncultured Methylotenera sp.; assembly: GCA_964652655.1. GTDB lineage: Bacteria > Pseudomonadota > Gammaproteobacteria > Burkholderiales > Methylophilaceae > Methylotenera. Next base: position 8,655 of record CAZZDN010000001.1, on the reverse strand, counting down.
TGTCACGGTGGTTACTAATCACCAACGGGATTTCACAAGCCAGCTCACCGCTTTTGTGTCTATGCAACAAATCGGCTAGACAATGGTCATATTGCGATACCATGATGGCAACGCGCGTTTTATGCTGGGATAGTTTAAGCTGCCACTGCATGCTGAACTTGGTCGCAACTACTGAGAACGCCTGATTAAAGCTGGCTTCGTCTAAATTAAAACCGTTGAGATCCCACTCCACGCGCATTAAAAATAGATTATTTTCCGCATCTTGATGCTGGTCTGCGTGTAAAATGTTGGCATTGTGCTGAAGTAAAAATTCAGCAATAGCTGCGACAATGCCTTTAGTGTCTGGGCAAGTAATCAGTAGGGTTGCAGTATTTTTCATAGTAAAAATTGATAATCCAGCTCACCTGATGCTCACCAACCTTAGGTTAAATGATGTTGATATGCTGGAAATATTTTTAGTTTAGTTATTTTAAAAGAAGCAATTATACCTGATGCGCTTAGCGCTTGACGCAATTTGAATGTTGATGAAATATGAGCATTGAACAAACCAATCTTAGCCAACCAACTTTGGCAACAGCTACACCAAACGATACCCCTATCGTCCTTGCTAATCCTCGTGGATTTTGTGCCGGTGTTGACCGCGCCATTATTATTGTAGAACAAGCATTAGATAAATTCGGTGCGCCAATTTATGTGCGCCACGAAGTAGTACACAACAAGTTTGTGGTGGATGAATTGCGCGCTAAAGGTGCGGTGTTTGTTGAAGAGCTCGATGAAATTCCAACTGGCAGCATTGTGATTTTTAGTGCGCACGGCGTATCTAAAGCCGTTCGAGCTGAAGCTGAATCTCGTGGCCTCACTGCCTATGACGCGACTTGCCCACTAGTGACCAAAGTGCATATTGAAGTAGAAAAAATGCGCAAAGCTGGCATGGAAATCATCATGATAGGGCACAAAGGCCATCCTGAAGTTGAGGGTACCATGGGGCAAGTTGAGCAAACTGACAGTAATGCTACTGGTATGTATCTAGTAGAAACGCCAGAAGACGTCAACGCATTAAAGGTCAAGAATCCGAGCAAGCTTGCTTACGTCACACAAACCACGCTTTCTATGGATGATGCAGCGCTGGTAATCAATGCGCTAAAAGCAAAATTCCCACAAATCAATGCACCTAAGAGCGATGACATTTGCTACGCCACGCAAAATCGCCAAGATGCCGTCAAAATCATGGCGCAGGATTGCGATCTTGTGATTATCGTGGGCTCACCCAACAGCTCAAACTCCAATCGCCTGCGTGAAGTGGCCAAAAATCAAGGTATCGAGGCTTACATGGTAGATAACGCCAGCTATTTAAAACCAGAGTGGTTGGCGAATAAAAAGAAAATCGGTGTTTCTGCAGGCGCTTCTGCACCTGAAGTGTTAGTAAAAGAAGTAATCGCACAACTCCAACAGTTTGGTGCTGGTTATGTGCAAGAGCTACAAGGCGTGGTTGAAAGTGTTGTGTTTCAACTACCTAAAAATCTCACTAGTGCAACAAAGACCGCTCGATAACACTCAACCACTAGCGCTACCTGATCAATTGAAAACATACAAAACCCCAGTTTCTGCACTTGTGTTGATTTACACGCCTGATCTGAAAGTATTGATCATGGAACGTGCAGATAAAGCTGGCTATTGGCAATCGGTCACTGGCAGTATTGAAGGTGACGAAACACCTTTGCAGGCTGCCGCACGCGAGTTAGCAGAAGAAACTGGCCTAGATGCGACACAATATGCTTTGGAAGACTGGCATGTTTCTAATGTATATGAAATTTATCCACACTGGCGCCATCGCTACGCGCCTGGCGTCACTGAAAATCGAGAGCACTTATTTGGATTAATGCTCCCTGGTCCTTTGCCAGTGAGGCTAGCACCAGACGAGCATTTGCGATATGAATGGGTCGATTGGCGTGAAGCTGCAAAACGAGTGTTTTCTTGGACGAACGTGGATGCATTAAAAAGATTAGGTGAGCGCTATCAACTAACCCTAGAAAACTAACGCTAGAAAACCAATCTCAAAAACCAATCCCCTAACCAATCTTGGAAATCTAGCCTTAAAAACCTAGCCTTAAAAACCTCGTCTTAGGAAATCTAGCTTTAGGAATCATAGATTAACCGCCCTGAATGCGAACATCGCTCGTCGACTTACACCATGTTTCCGTTATAAAATATGTACTTTAGCGTGCGCACTTTTTTAAAATATTATGTCTATTGCATCCATACCAGCAGCACCGATTAAATTCGAAAAATTTCAAGCCGCAGATGACGCTGATTGCCAGCGCAGAATCATTGCCGCTAAAGAAAAACTGGGTAAGCGCCTTGTGATTTTAGGCCACCATTACCAGCACGAGAGCGTATACCGTCATGCGGATTACACCGGTGACTCACTTAAGCTGTCACGCTATACCGAAAATTTGGATGCTGAATTTATCGTATTTTTGGGCGTACACTTCATGGCTGAAGTAGCCGATATTTTAAGCCGCCCTGAGCAAATTGCGATTCTGCCTGACCTTGCCGCAGGCTGCTCAATGGCGGATATGGCTAATTTAGCTAAAGTTGAGCGCAGCTACCGTGAACTGAACAAAGTACTGAACTTTGATGAGCAAATCACGCCGATTACCTACATCAACTCTGCCGCAGACCTGAAAGCATTCTGTGGCGAGCATGGTGGGATTGTGTGCACGAGTACGAACGCCCCTAAAATATTGGAGTGGGGCTTTGCACAACGCGAAAAAGTGCTGTTTTTCCCTGACCAAAACCTAGGCCGCTGGAGCGGCTACAAAATGGGCATTCCACTAGAACAGATGCCAGTATGGGATCCAGACCAACCGCTAGGTGGCTTAACTGTAGAGCAAATCAAAAATGCGAAGATTTTGCTATGGAAAGGGCATTGTGCGGTGCACCAGATGTTCCGCCTGCAAAATATTGAAAGATTCCGTGCAGAGCACCCAGATGGCTTTGTGATTTCACACCCAGAAGCGCCATTTGAGGTTTGCCAGCACTCAGACTATGTAGGCTCTACTGAATACATCTTAAAAACGATTAGCGACGCACCTGCCAACACTAAATGGCTAGTGGGTACAGAGCTAAACCTGGTGAATCGCTTGGCAGAACAAATGAAGCCTGAAGGTAAGCTAGTACAGTTTATGAGTCACGTAGTCTGTGAATGCTCGACCATGGCACGTATCGACCCGCAACACTTGGCTTGGGTACTGGAAAACTTAGTAGAAGGTAAAGTCGTCAACCAGATTAAAGTACCAGCGCATGAAGCTAAGCTGGCGAAACTGACCTTAGACCGTATGTTGGCGGCTTCTTAATCAAACGGTATTTGCAGGAATAAAGACCGTTGGCGATATCAAAGAAATAAAACAAAGATACCATATGACCTGCCCATTATGCGAAGCCACGCCCCATGAAATCTTATGGCTAGATGATTTCTGCCGTGTGGTATTGCTGAATGATGCAGATTACCCCGCTTATTGCCGCGTTGAGCTACTAGATCACGTTAAAGAAATGTCCGACTTACTGCCACAAGACCGCGCACGAATGATGAAAGTGGTGTTTGCAGTGGAAACGGCCTTAAGAGCGTCATTGAATCCAGACAAAATTAACTTAGCTAGTCTAGGCAATAAAACACCGCATATCCACTGGCATGTGATTCCACGATATGAAGGTGACAAGCATTTCCCCAACTCACATTGGGGCGAGGTCATGCGTGAAAACACTCCCCCAATGCTGGATGCAAAAACAAAACAAGCACTCGCAGACAAGATGAGCACACTGATTGAATGTGCACTAAAAACTGAATAATAGCATCTTTAATTAGGCCGCTAAAGACAGCCTTCAGCTTCTGAAGCAGATTAGACTACGAGTCGCTCTACGACTTTGCCATTGATTAAATGGCTATCGATAATCTCATCAATATCGTCGTTATCGACAAAGGTGTACCACACTGCCTGCGGATAAACCACCAGCACAGGCCCATCATTACAGCGATCTAAACAGCCAGCACGGTTAATACGCACTTTACCTGCTCCATTCAGGTTAAGCTTTTTCACGCGCGATTTCATGTGGTCAAACGCCTGCTCAGCGCCATGATCCATGCAGCAAGCGGCTCCACCTTCGCGCTGGTTCAAGCAGAAAAATACGTGATATTCAAAGTGGCTAGTCATCATGTTCTCTGATTAATTTTTAAGCAATTATGCGGTGCTATATTCTGGTCACAAGCAAAAATGGCTACTCTGTAGCCAAGCTTTCTTCTTTGGTAAACGTCCAGGTTCGGGTGATACTCAAGACATCAATCTCCTTACGTACATCGTCAGGAAATTTAGCGTAAGGTGCAGCTAACTCCACTATATGCCTTGCAGCGGCATCGAGGACTTTGTGACCTGAACTACGGTTAATCTCTATAGACTCAATACTGCCATCAGATTTAATCGATACCGTCATCTGCAATTGCCCATAAAGTTTTAGGTTTTTTGCAGCTTCCGGATAGTTCAGGTTACCTATTTTCTCTACTTTTTGTCTCCATGCTTCAACATATAAGGCATAACGATACTCTTGCGCACGTCCACCCACAAATTTGCGCTTGGGTCGCTTTTGATACTCATCCTGCTGTTTAGAAATTAAGGCTTCTAGCCGGTCCATCTCCAGTGCTGCCGCAGTGATATCCTGCAAGTTGATTTTTTTACTTGTATTCTCTTGCGGGGGGGTATCAACGTCGGTCGCACTGAGTTTTTGTGTAGGCTGAGCCTCGACTCGGTGCATCGACTCTAGTTGCGTCATCAATGCCTGCGCTTGTTTCTCTAGCTCGGCAACACTTTTCTTAGATTGCTTTTCTTCCGTCGGCTGTGCTGACGCTTTGGCAGTTTGTTTCGAATTGACCACAGGCTTCAACGTCACGTCTGCTTGTTGCTGTTTCAATGCTGGTAATGCAGTTTTCATTTGGCGATCTAAATCGGTGTTGCCACCACGATCCAAATTGGCTTGCGCATAAACCTCAGTATTTTGTGGTTTAGCCTTAGTTTTGGTATTCACCAGCATCACCTCGAGCACAGGCAATCGATCACGAAATTTTTTAAGTTCAGGCTCAAAATGAATACTAAGAATCACTAAATGCACCAGCACAGAGATGCTCAACGCAATTGTCATCACACGGATTGTCTTAATTTTCACAATGAGTGAGGCAAATGGATTTAACGCTGTCATTGCTGGCTGCTTGCTCAAATCTTTATACTTCAGTTAACGCATCAAGCAGTTTCTGATGAATACCGCCAAAGCCACCATTACTCATAATCAATACATGGTCCCCAGCAACTGCCTCCTGCTTAATCGCTTGAATTAGTTGCGCTAGGTCATCGTGCACCTGAGTTTTATGGGCAATCGGCGCAAGTGCAGCACCTGCATCCCAGCCTAAATTAGCTTGATAACAAAACACCAAATCCGCTTGCGTCAAACTAGCTGGCAACGCATTCTTCATCACGCCTAGCTTCATGGTGTTAGAGCGTGGCTCTAGCACTGCCAAGATACGCGCGGAACCTACCTTGGCGCGTAAACCGGCGATAGTGGTCTCAATCGCGGTTGGGTGATGCGCAAAGTCATCATAAACCACCACACCACGGCTCTCGCCACGTACTTCCATGCGGCGCTTCACATTTTTAAACTCTGTTAGCGCGGCAATGCTTACATCAACCGTCACACCGGCGTGACGCGCAGCAGCAATGCTGGCTAACGCGTTCATACGATTATGCTCACCGAGCAACCCCCAGGCCACATGTCCTTGCAGCTGGCCTTGATAGACCACATCAAAGCTACCGTCGCCTTGTGCATTAACGGCTTGCCAATCGTCGTCCGTACCGAACTTTTCTACAGGGGTCCAGCAGCCTTTATCCAGCACGCGCTGTAAGCTGGCTTCTTTACCGTTGGCCACCACCAAGCCTTGCTGCGGTACAGTTCTAACTAGGTGATGGAACTGTTTTTCAATCGCGTTCAGATCTTCAAAAATATCGGCATGGTCAAACTCAAGATTGTTCAATACCGCCGTGCGTGGGCGGTAATGGACAAACTTGGAACGCTTATCAAAAAACGCAGTATCGTACTCGTCCGCCTCAATCACAAAGAAAGGCGATACGCTGTTTTTATCTTGCGCTGGAGTTTGTGGCAAACGTGCTGAGACTGAGAAGTTCTCAGGCACGCCGCCAATTAAAAAACCCGGTGCCAACCCTGCATATTCCAGTATCCACGCCAACATAGAGCTGCTAGTGGTTTTGCCATGCGTACCAGCCACTGCCAGCACCCATTTACCTTGCAGTACGTTCTCAGCCAGCCACTGCGGACCAGAAATGTAAGGCAGACCACGATTAAGGATTTCTTCCATCAAGGGATTACCGCGTGACACCACGTTACCTATCACATATATATCTGGATTCAGTTTGGTTTGTGATGGGTCAAAGCCCTCAATCAGCTCAATGCCTTGTGCTTCCAACTGCGTACTCATTGGTGGGTAAACATTAGCGTCGCAACCTGTGACCTGATGACCTGCGGCCTTGGCTAGCACCGCAATGCCACCCATGAATGTGCCGCAAATACCTAAAATGTGAATGTGCATAAGCTCTTTTTTACTTTTTCTAGACGATAAATTTAAGACAGATTCGGCGCTAGCCAACGCTCTAAATATTCTTTAGTTAAGCCTCTGCGTTTTGCCATATCTTCCAATTGGTCTGTGCCAATTTTATCCACACTAAAGTATTTGCTTTCCGGATGCGCAAAATAGAAGCCTGACACCGCAGCCCCAGGTGACATTGCAAATGACTCAGTTAATCCCATGCCAATCGCTTCCGCTTGTAGCAACTTGAACATCTCTGGTTTAACTGTATGGTCTGGGCAAGCAGGGTAGCCTGGTGCAGGGCGTATGCCTTGGTATTGCTCTTTAATCAAGCCTTCTTTGCTGACGTTTTCATTCGGTGCATAGCCCCAGAAATCCACCCGCACGCGTTCATGCATATATTCAGCAAATGCTTCAGCCAGCCTATCTGCCAAAGCTTTTAACATGATGCTACTATAGTCGTCATGTGCATCTTCAAATTTTTTCTCGTGCTTTTCAATGCCTAAGCCAGCCGTCACGGCAAACAAGCCAATGTAATCCGGCGTGCCTTTAGGTGCAATAAAATCAGCTAAACATTGGTTAGGGCGGGCAATGCCATCAATCACTGGCTTCACGGTCTGCTGGCGCATGCCGTAGTAAGTGAAGGCAATCTTGGTACGTGTTTCGTCAGTGTAGATTTCAATATCATCATCACCAACACGATTAGCCGGATGCAGCGCCACCACGCCGTTAGCGGTAAGCCAACGCCCATCGATGATTTTTTTCAACATGACCTGCGCTTCATTGAAGAGCTTAGTGGCTGCATCACCGACTAACTCATCTTTCAAAATAGCGGGGTAGAAGCCCGCTAAGTCCCAGGTTTGGAAGAATGGGGTCCAATCGATATATTGAGCAATCACGCTCAAGTCTGCATTTTTAATCTCACGGCGACCAATAAACTTAGGTTTCACCGGCGCCTCTGCGCCAGCAAACGACAAATCGGCTTTATTAGCGCGTGCTTCAGCGATGGTGAGCATCGGTGTGCCTTTTTTATTGGCATGCTGGGTACGCGCTTTTTCGTAATCCGCCTGAATCTCAGCCAGATAAGCGCCGCGTGTTTCCGGTGTGAGCAAATTTTGCATCACTGTGACCGAGCGCGAAGCATCCGCAACGTAGACAATCGGACCGTCATAATGCGGGGCGATTTTCACTGCGGTATGCGCACGTGAGGTCGTCGCACCACCGATTAACAATGGCATTTTTTGTTCTTTGAAATACGGGTCGCGCTGCATTTCACGCGCCACATGCGCCATTTCTTCCAATGATGGCGTAATCAAACCAGATAAGCCAATGATGTCTGCATTTTCCGCTTTGGCCATAGCTAGAATCTCAGAGGCGGGTACCATGACGCCCATATTCACTACCTCAAAGTTATTACACTGCAGTACCACGGACACAATGTTTTTGCCGATGTCATGCACATCGCCTTTTACCGTGGCAATCACCATTTTGCCTTTAGGCTTGGCCACGATGCCAGTGCGTGCTTCGTCCGCGGCTTTTTCAGCTTCAATAAATGGAATCAAGTGCGCGACGGCCTGCTTCATCACGCGCGCAGACTTCACCACTTGTGGCAAGAACATCTTGCCCTGACCAAACAGATCACCCACCACGTTCATGCCATCCATCAATGGACCTTCAATCACATTAATCGGCCTGCCACCTGCCTCAGCCACTTTCTGGCGAGCCTCTTCGGTATCTTCGACAATAAATTCGGTGATGCCATGTACCATGGCGTGGCTTAAGCGTTTTTCAACAGGCACTGGATTTTCGGGCGTACCTCGCCACTCCAGAGTAGCAGCCTCTTTTTTACCGCCTGCCACTAGTGTGCCGGCAATCTCAATCATGCGCTCGGTAGCGGCTAGCGGGTTATTGGGATCCACGACGCGGTTAAGCACTACGTCTTCCACACGTTCTTTGAGCTCTGCCGGTAAGTCGTCATATACGCCCATCATGCCAGCGTTGACGATACCCAT